>JBAWZJ010000137.1:0-5927 GCA_037143085.1 Parachlamydiaceae bacterium
TGAAGTGGTCAATATTAGTCAATACGAACCAATTCACGATGTTCGATCCCCGGGGATTTTCGCGCAGCTAGAAATGCCTACTTTTGAGTGACGTTCGGTATAAATCGGTGACAACGTAAATCACACGTGAATTTAGGCCGCAAGGTGGGTTGACATTGGATTTTTATTGAAAATCACCAACTGAGCCATGGCGCGACGTTCACTATACTCAGAAATCTAAGAGGTTCTAATCTTCAACCTCGCGCCCCCATTGACCATAAAAGAAATTCTCATTTATAGGATATCGTGTGCGAGGCTCTTCTTCTGATGAATCGACAGAGGTATCTTCATAACCAATGGCGAGAATTGCTATCGGTTGAAATCCTTCGGGTAAATGAAATTCTTGTTGTATTTCTTCTCGATCAAATCCACCAATTTGGTGTGCCATTAACCCCATTTCTGTAGCTTGTAGTGACATACTCAACGCTGCAGCGCCTGTATCGTACAGGGCCCAATCGTTCTCTTGTTGATTATAACGAAACGCAGGTCGCACAACAGCAATCGCAAAAAGCGGAACATTCTCAACCCAATCTTGCCCATAGAGACTATCGACCACCTTTTGGTAAGCTTCAGGATTCTTATACCGATCGCAAAATATAAAATTCCATGGTTGATCGTTATAACTCGATGGTGCCCAGCGCGCTGATTGTATAAGAGCCGCGTACTGCTCTTCTGTTACGCCCGTGGTTTTAAAATTTTTCCCACTATGCCTTTTAACAAATACTTCAGCTAAAAGACTTGAATTACCATAATCAGCTTGATTTGAAAAAGCATGACATAGTGAAAACGAAAGCAGAAAAGAGACAATCAAAAACATTTTCAAGTTAAATCTTAACATAATTAAAAAACCATATTTTATTAACTTTTAAGAAACCAAAATTATACTGAACGTCATTCAAGAATTGGCATTTCTAAGCTTGACTAAAATACAAATTTAAACCTTTTTTAGGTTTTGTAGCCTTGCTAATACCATCAAAACTCTCTTCAGTTTCTTTTGTTGAGATCTTTGTATTGTAAATGATTAAACCAGAAGATAAAAGAGAGACAACCAAAAACAAATAAAATAGTTTAGACATCAATAACCCTATTGTTTAAATTATTAAAAGATCGATTGTAACACAAAAATAAATTAATTTCAATATCTTTTTTACAAAAAATAATATACAATAGATTTAAAAGGTGAAGAAATGAATAAAAAACAAATTAAAATCATATCGCTTATAGCTCTTGTTTTATCATGTTGGATTGGGTGGAATTTTTCTTTTTCACCATCGAATTCAATGAGCACTTTTGATGGTAATATAATGACTATCGATTACCACATTGTCGTGACATCTACCCAAAACAAACAGCAGCAGATTCAAGAAATCATCAACAATACATTCCAGGAAATAAATCAAACTTACAACAAATGGAACAACGAGTCAGAGATAACAAAAATAAATCAACTGAAGGCCAATGAGACTGTAGAGATATCTCCAGAGTTAGAAAATTTCTTAAAAATAACAGAAACCATTGTTAATATGAGTGAAGGACGTTTTGATCCAACCATTGAACCTCTCCAACAACTTTGGAAAAATCACCTGGAAACCGGAACTATTCCAAGTCGTATTGAGATAGATGAGGTATTACCTGCAGTGGGTTGGAAAAATATACATTTCGGCAATGGCAAATTTTTCAAAGATCATGACAAAACAAGTCTGGATCTAGGTGGTATTGCAAAAGGATATTGTGTGGATCTACTTGTTGAACGAATTGTCGCTGCTGGGTACCCTAATGTTTTTGTTGAGTGGGGCGGCGAAATACGAGTTCATGGAAGACGTTCGGCTGAGCGCCCGTGGAAAATTTTCGTTGAACAACTGAATGATGCAGACCCTGAAAACGCTATTGCCCAGATAGACCTTTATGATCGGTCGATAGCTACCAGTGGCGACTACATACAAAATTGGAGTGTCCGGGACAAAGATTCAGAAATTATCTATTTTCACATTATTGATCCTCGAACAGCTAAGCCCTTGGAGTCTACTCTATCCAGTGTAGCAAGCGCTACAGTTATAGCTCCCACGTGTGTATTAGCCGACGCTTTAGCTACAATGGCAATGATGTACCCTTCTCTTGAAGAGGCTAGAAATTGGGCAAACCAAATCAGCAAAAACAATCCAGATATCAAATTCTGGTTAGTATCACGGAATGAATCTGTCTCATCTATAAAATTTTAACAAAACAATCTTAAAATATAAAACACGGATTTACCCAATGGACCGTTTCGCGCTTCCATAACAAATCATAGCCTGACTTGATCTTGCCAATTTGTAAAACAATAACAATTCAATCAAGCTCCTCAGTCTTAAATTCGTGCTTTTGATACCTCGAATATGGATTGAGATTGCGCTTCGTACTGTGTAGTATGTTGCGATGGCGACCTTAAAAGCCTTCGCATTTTCTTTTGCAGCAATTCGGGGAAGAGAGAAATTGTCTCAACAACTAACAAGCATCGGCTCTAGTCTTATCGAATCGATTAGAGCGCCGGTTTATGAGGGCGGTGGTATGCCTCACAACCCAACACTATCCAACCGCTATGAATAAGACGCTAAAGGCTTTCTGTTAAAAATGCTACTGGATTCTGCTCAATATTGTGAGTACCGTATGCTACTCGTTGTACCGCCAGTGTACCGTGAACGAAAGCTTAACGATAGGATAGAAATTTTAAGGAGCATGTTAAGGCAAGGCTTTACGAACAGCAGCAACACCGCTATGGTTATTCCAGTCGTTGGTCATGATTCCAGCTTGCGAATACTCTTCACTTCCAACAGCTAAATGAAATCCTGCATACTGTTCTTGGCACTTAGTATAACCACGAGGTGAAGGGTAAATTTCAAAATTATTTGATTTTCGTACAGCTAAAGTGGCAGACAGCGCTTCAAGTAAAGTTGGTACGGAATAGCCTTTGCCTTGCAAGATGTCTTGCATTGCATCAAAACTAGTTTTTCTGCTATCCGGCAAAATTCTTTTTGTAATCAAGATCCAATAAGAATGATCGGGTACATAGAGATCGTCTAAAGGTATTCCAATTGTTGCTTTTACCGACTGGTCACACAAATTTTTTGAAGTTAAACCTTGTGGGATCAAACATAACAAATGAGTATCTTTGACTTTAAAATCACTCCAGTACGGACAGGGAGAATCTAGCGCTGAAATCAAGGTCTCAGGCACTGGAGGAGCGTCCAAAATTTTTATTGCGTAATATTTTTCCCATTCTTCAGCTCCAAAACGAGGCAATTCTTTTATTGTCAGATCCTCATTATGAGGCCATAAGTGTTGCACAAGATTTTGTGATGCAGCAACCCATTGTGAAAGAAAACTCATGTTTCACCTGAATTTAAGTGTTAAAAAACGTTTCTGCCACCCCTAATATCCCCTTTATTGTTTCAATGATGATTGAAACTGTCAAGTAAATCAATTACTATATTATTAAATGCGTGTGCGACTACTGCTTCAGGAAAGCCATAATGCTCTTGTATATGTCCAAAAGCAAAACCACAGATTGTTGCTGTTGCAAACTCTTTGTCAAAAGCAGAGCTATGTGCAACCCCAAATAGAACGGATGCTGCGAGATTAGCTACAATTTCAGCATGCTCTGAAGGAAATCCAATGGTTGTAAGGGCGAGTTTTACTCCTCCTTGTACACCCAATCTATAAACAGCTTCTTCCAGGATAGGTGCTAGAATATTGGAAAACAATCCTTCAGGTAGGCGATGGGCGCCTACAGTGACTGAATGTGCTAGCCTTATAGGTGTTGCGATTAATTCGGATGTTCTGAACAATAATGTCAAAAAACGCCCATTGCTAATTCTATCGGGTAGTCCTGTAAGATTAACAATGGTCCTACCTAACCAATTAGCAGATACACCCAAAAATGCACCAGTACCCAATACAGCAGGTGCGGATGTTGCAATTCTTCTGGATATGTCAGGAACTCCATGAGTTCCGTTTATTTCTGTGTTCATTTAATTAATTATAAACACGTTTTTATGAAAACATCAATAATAATTTTATTGTTAAAAACGACTATATTATAGATTTTTTAAAGTGATATTTTCTTTTATGTAAGCATAATGAGTTTTATAGCAAATCCGTAGTTCATAAGGCAGGGACCAAGAAAGTCGAGTTTAGGTACCCATAGACTTCAATATAGCCAGCCTATGAGGTTAACGCTTTTTGAGGGGTGAGATATAATAGCCGGGCGTGTCTGATAGTAAGTCCTTAAGCGAGCATTCTAAGGCTACGGCAAGAGTTACTATTGATGTTAAGGAGGGGGTTCCTTTCAGCTTCATGGAAGACGTTCGGCTGAGCGTCCGTGGAAAATTTTCGTTGAACAACTGAATGATGCAGACCCTGAAAACGCTATTGCCCAGATAGACCTTTATGATCGGTCGATAGCTACCAGTGGCGACTACATACAAAATTGGAGTGTCCGGGACAAAGATTCAGAAATTATCTATTTTCACATTATTGATCCTCGAACAGCTAAGCCCTTGGAGTCTACTCTATCCAGTGTAGCAAGCGCTACAGTTATAGCTCCCACGTGTGTATTAGCCGACGCTTTAGCTACAATGGCAATGATGTACCCTTCTCTTGAAGAGGCTAGAAATTGGGCAAACCAAATCAGCAAAAACAATCCAGATATCAAATTCTGGTTAGTATCACGGAATGAATCTGTCTCATCTATAAAATTTTAACAAAACAATCTTAAAATATAAAACACGGATTTACCCAATGGACCGTTTCGCGCTTCCATAACAAATCATAGCCTGACTTGATCTTGCCAATTTGTAAAACAATAACAATTCAATCAAGCTCCTCAGTCTTAAATTCGTGCTTTTGATACCTCGAATATGGATTGAGATTGCGCTTCGTACTGTGTAGTATGTTGCGATGGCGACCTTAAAAGCCTTCGCATTTTCTTTTGCAGCAATTCGGGGAAGAGAGAAATTGTCTCAATAACTAACAAACATCGGCTCTAGTCTTATCGAATCGATTAGAGCGCCGGTTTATGAGTCTGTCAGCGATCCTCAAACTACCGCATCTTACAACAGCTGACATCAATCAAGATAGCAGCCTGAAAGCTTTTGCGTTTATTCTAATTTTATGTGATATCGTGTGATTTGCTGCTCCTGTTTGGTCCACGGTTGGTCCAATGATTTTAGCCTTGATGTATAGAGTTTGAAACCGCATAATCCATCCAAGTTACCGGAGTTTGATTTCAAATTAAAATTATTTATTAATATTACGAATATTTAAATTAATGAATTATAATATTATGAATTTAACAATTTAATACAATTAAACATCCTTGAATAATTACAACTTCTTTGATACAATTATTCGTAAATATACGAAAGGTTTTCTGTATGTCAGTTAATACAAATTTTATAGATAGTTTAGGGACTTTTTGCAATAACAACAAAACGCTCTGCATTCTTACACTTGGATTAGCAATAGTAGGCTTTAAATTAGGAACCCTAGGTGGTAGATGTGTCTCGTGGCTTTCTAAAGTTTGCGGTCGTACAGAAAAGGCTGATTCTATAGCACAAGAAAAATTTGATACTCTTTTATCAAAAGAACACTTTAGTAAAAATGATATTTCAAAAAATATTCAAAAGATAGAATCATCATCCGGCGAAGAAAGCCTAACAATCCATAAAAGCTTATCAATTTTATCATCTGCCCCGAAAATAAAAACCTGTGTAACTGTTGAATTACCTAATTTTACTAGCGTGCATATTAATAAACAGGGTGAAGTTTTTTATCTAACTCCTATAGGAGGGAGTAAGTACATGTTCACGGGTGCTTAACAAAATCGCCACGCGATTTTCTTAACCACCCAC
>JBAWZJ010000138.1:0-5887 GCA_037143085.1 Parachlamydiaceae bacterium
AAATTTATCACTAGATTTATTCTCACTTTCAGTTATGAGCAGTATATACTGGTTCTTGTTGAAAGTTGACAGAACCTGAATTATGCAAAAGGTCTAATCATCCATGGTTCTTGCTGTGGAATTCGATGGCGGCACACAATTCCTCCACCAAATATCAGAAACAGGTAGATCAAGAGAATTTCAGACTGAAAACTATCAACTCTCCATACTGCGGTATCAAATATTTTAGGTAGGTGGGAAGCTGTATTTAGCAGAAATCCTGTATAACTTTCATTCAGATGGTGCAGCTGATCGCCGACCCATGGGACAAGGGACGAGCAGACCAATCCAAGAATCAATAAAAACATCGAAATAGTCACCAAGGGGGGAAAGAAGAGATTGTAAACAAGTGCCATGAACGGAAATTTATGAAAATGGTACAACGTCAGCGGCAACGCCACCATATTCACTGCGACGCCAAGAGCCAATGCTTGTTTCAGCCAGTGCAACAAACAGTAAGCATGCTGATCCCAACGATCCATCGTTAAAACTTCACTGAGAGTCCTTTTTGGAAAGATTTTTTGCAGCAAATCGCTGCATGGGGAAAACCAAAGCAAAATCGATGCTGTGACACCAAAGCTAAACTGAAATCCGATTTCATTTATCGACAACGGTTCCAATAAAACAATAAGCAACAACCCCATCCCGAGAGAATTTAAAGCAACGCTTCGCCTTCCAATAGCGACAGCTCCTAATGCAATTACAATAGCAAGCCACGAACGGGTCACTGATGGAGAGTCTCCGAGAAATAAAAAATATCCGGTCATCAAAATAATCAAGACAATCGATCCTACTTTCCGAGGGAAACACAAAAAAAGACAAAAACCAAATAAACCTGAAAAAATGGAGAAATGGAGACCGGAAATTGCCATCAAATGTTGCAATCCAAAACGTCCTAACTCAAATGAAAGAAATCGGTCATCAAATTCACCGGTCACTATTCCAGCAAGAAAAGCTCCGGTATGGGGGTCTTTTATTGAGTTTTTTAAATACTCTGTTAATCGAAATTTTGCTGCACTCCGCAGCTCTGCCAGACCGTTTAAATCTTCCACGGGCTTCCATGCTTCTCCTTTGATCGAACTTAAAACATACCGTCCTTGCGTTGTTGTTTTCAAAGAAGCAGGAATCTTATATCGCACTCCAGCAAGAGGCCGCTCGTTTTCTCTGTTATAAGGGATCGATAGTTGAACAGGGAGTCCTTTGCCGGCGATTCTACCATCATGGACAAATGACCTCAAATTCCCCTTATAGCTCCATACGGGACCAAATGGCGTCTTCATGCGAGATACTGAAATGACATCAATGTCCGCTACTCCCCCTTTAATTAAAATGTTATCAGGAAATGTATAACGAATATTTGTTAAACCAAAGCTTGCAATCGCTAAAGTCAGTGCTAATAAAGAGCGAACAATTACCTGTCGTCGCCGCTGACCGGTTATAGTTAAGGGTAAAAGAAGAAAAAGGGGTAAACTGAATAACAGCACCACCCATGAGCGGTGGAGAGAGAGAGAACAACCAATCAGAGAAGCAAGTCCATAAAACAAGGCGGGACTCTGCCTCCAGAAATCAGCGAATACGCTACAGAGGTGCTGCAGGAAAATCACAGCTGAACTTCATAGAGCCGCTTGTTAAGAATGTCCAATTCAAAGGCTACATCATGATTGATAGAATCTGCAATAAGCGGTTTTACAATATCTTGGATATGTTTTGGGATCGAACTCCCACACGTCATCTCCTTTTGAGAAACCGTAGCATGCATCGGAGTGGAAATTAGTCCAATTGGAGTCGGTCTATCAATAGATGGGGCAAATGACGATGGAATTTTAGGCTTTACCCTCAAAGCATCATTAAGAGCCTGAATAGCAGTAATAAGTTCTTCATTATCAAACGACAACAACGGTTTTTTACCAGATACAATCACTAGATGGTTATAGCTGATTGTATTTTGATTCTTTAACACAATCTGTTTTTTATGCCTGTCAATAGACACGATTTCTCCCAAGGAAAAGAACGCCTCTTCGGTTAGGGGAGTAGAATTATAATCGGTGGTGCTAGCCCACTCTCCTTTGGGAACATAGGAGTCTTGTAATTGATACGCTTTTTGCGGAACACTTGGATGGGTTTTATCTATAAAAACCACTTCAGCAAAAAGACGCGAATCCCA
Source organism: Parachlamydiaceae bacterium (assembly GCA_037143085.1). Taxonomy (GTDB): domain Bacteria; phylum Chlamydiota; class Chlamydiia; order Chlamydiales; family Parachlamydiaceae; genus JBAWVE01. The sequence goes on from JBAWZJ010000138.1 coordinate 2,204, forward strand.
GCTAGGGGGAATTATGCGATCTTTGTAGTCTGAACTGATCTGAAAAACCTTTGAGAAATCCATGTTTTCCTTTGTAAGTTTGATTCCAATGGACCTCTATTGTAGCATACCTTAATATTTATTTTCTAGATATTTGTTTACAAAATCTTTCCTGCTAAAGCACTTGGGTTAGAAGGGATCTGAACTTGGTTTTTCTTTGCAAGAAGCCATTTTTCGGATGCGTTTCCCTTCCCATTTTATACCCGATTATGTTATACCAAAAGTAATTCAAAATTTGAGACTTCTAAAAATGTCAAATTTTTAATTACGTTCGGTACACAACCCGCAAAGGAAACTTCATCCTTTTTGAGCTTTCTCATTAACGGAATACGATATGGATCATCATCTCAAAGAATTCTATCGACAATCATCCGACGGGACACCCCGAGGTAATTTTCATTCCGTCATTCCACTTCACCAAACAGTAGACATGCCGTGGCCGACAGCGAAAGAAAAGGCTCCTAACCTAAGCCGAGGTTGGTATGAATTAGCTCACCTCACCACCGGCGATAGAATCGAATTTTCCCGTGATTTCTGGCTGACAAAACTCCCTTATCGCTCCGGCTTAAACGAATTTCTGAATAAATTTTTCTCCTCACTCGATGACATTGGAATTTTCATAACACAAAAGAAGTTTGAAGACCCTTACGAAGCTCATATGATCTACAGCCTGCGAGGAAATTCCGGATTTTTCTGTGGCGGCCCACCTGCAACTGAAAAAGATCTAATTCAACTCCAAAATGCCTTTCCAGGAATTATCTTACCTAATGACTACTCCCTCTTTTTGCAAATCCATAATGGTTTCTTCAAAACGACAGACAGTACCGGGATCACCAAAACTAAAGATATGCCGGAGAGCTACAAAGAGTTCCGTAAATTACAACCCGATGCGATCAAAACAAGCAAAAAAACATTCATCGATCCCACAGCGCTTATTCCTTTTTACGAATCTTTTGGAATGCCATTTTACCAGTGTTTCTTGACAGAATGGTATCCAGAAAATGAGATGGGTAATGTCTATTATTCCGGAGAATCCAAGTCAATTTCCGATATCTATAGCAAATCTTCCAGCGAAGAGACCATGGCTTTCACTACATTCACAGACTGGCTTATTTTCTATTTGGAGAGCGTCGTATAACTTATGTATCTTGTTGAAGACCTCTATAACAAACACGGAGAATGCCTAGGACTCGAACTAATCGCAGGAAAAAGCGGGATGAGCCGCCGCATTAAAATTCCCGAAGCATATCGTCCCGGATTAAGTCTTTCCGGCTATCTTAAAGGCCATGACAGCAAGCGTATTCTAATTTTTGGAAAAGTTGAAATCGAATACCTACGAGACTTAGACCCCGATGTGCGGATCGCCCGCCTAGAGGCTATTTTATATGCATCGACACCAACACCTGCTGTCATCGTAGCCCGCCGCTATCGCCCTCCAAGAGAACTTGTATCTCTATGCGAAAAACTCGAAATCCCATTACTTCGTGCGGCGATGAGTACGATGGGGCTGCTAAGCAAACTAGCTCTTCTTCTAGCAGAAGACTTTGCTCCCAGCATCAACTGTCATGGAACGCTTGTCGAAGTCTTTGGAGTTGGTGTCTTGATTCAAGGAGACTCTTCCGTAGGGAAAAGCGAGGCTGCCCTCGGTTTGATTGAACGAGGCCATCGACTGATCACTGATGATATTGTAAAGGTAAAACGACGAGAAGGCGGTTACCTTGAGGGTTTTGGAGCGGAATTGACCCGCCACCACATGGAAATCCGCGGTATCGGGATTATCAATGTGGCCCATCTCTACGGCGCTGTCTGCGTGCGCGATAACAAAAGCATTGATATTGTCGTTAAACTCGAAGTATGGGATGACCATAACTTTTATGATAGGGTAGGGATAGATGAAAAATTTTGTGACATCCTTGAAATTAAGCTCCCCTACCACATCCTTCCCGTTAAACCTGGACGAGATGTCGTGCTACTCCTAGAAACAATTGCATTGAATCACCGCCTCAAGCGGATGGGATACAACTCTGCTAAAGAATTTAATACAAAGCTTCTTGAAATGATTACTTCGAAACAAAAGAAAAGGACAAAACCGAGTGAAATTAGTTCGTAAAGTAAGAGTCAAAAACTCTATGGGACTGCACACGCGTCCAGCCACCGTCATCGTTAAACTCCTTCAGGATTGCAAAAGTGATGTTAATTTTTGCCATAAGCGGGATAACATTAATGCAAAAAGCATTATGAGTATTTTGATGTTGGCCGCCAAAAAAAATACTCAAATTGTTGTAACTGTCGATGGAGAGGACGCTGAAAGCATCATGGATAAACTTGTTGCTGTTTTCGAAGATGGGTTTGGAGAGTAGTTTCATGAATGTACAAGAAAAAGAAATCCTGATCCGAGGCACGCCCATTTGCCGGGGAATTGCGATTGGGTATCCTATTTTCATCAAAATTCCTGAAAATTCAATTCCCGAGATCTCTGTCACATCGCAAGAAGTCGAAGGGGAAATCGTACGTTACCAGACTGCTGTCATCCGGGGTCGCGAAGAGATACAGCTGCTGCAAAAGCGGCTGCGCAACCAAGACATTGCTGACGGGGTGGATATCCTTGACTCTCATCTACAGATCATGCGTGACCCTCTTCTCACAACGGCTGTTGAAGAACGCATCCGCAAAACGCATAAAAATGCGGAGCACGCTTTTTACTCTTTGGTGAAAGAGTGTCAAAGAAAGTTCGATTCGGTAAAAGATCCTTTTTTCCAGGAACGATACAAGGAAATCCAAGACATCTATCGTCGCGTTTTGAGACACCTACGAAATGATGAACAGGCAGGTCTTTCCGATATTCCTGAAAATTCCATCATCATTGCCCAGGATATCACAGCGCTTGATACGGCGGAGGCTGACAACAACCGCATTGGTGCTTTCATCACTAAATGTGGAGGGGCAACATCCCATGCAGCTATCGTTGCCAAAGCTAAAGGAATCCCTTACGTCACAAGCATCGATTTTGAAGAGTTTGAGATCACAGAAAACATGCAAATCATCGTTGATGGCAGAACAGGTGATATCGTCCTTAATCCTTCAGCAGAGACATTAATTAAATATGAGAGACTACGCGATCGACTCCATACACATTTCCAATCATTGACACAGCAGGGCGGCTTAGAGTCTGAGACTTATGACGGGTATAAGGTGGGTCTTTCTGCAAATATAGAGATGTTTAATGAACTCGAAATGCTTCATCAGTTTGGGGGCAGCGGTGTCGGACTTCTACGTACAGAATCGACTTTTCTTTCGAGAGATTCATTTCCATCAGAAGAGGAACAATTTGCCGTCTATCGCCACTTTGTCGAAAAAGCAAAGGGATTACCAATAGTCATCAGAACCTTTGACCTCGGCGGCGATAAACATCTTGTAAACCAAAAAATTTCTTACGAATGCAATCCATTTCTTGGATGCCGTGCCATCCGCTTCTCTTTAAAGGAAAAAGATATATTCAAAGTTCAACTGAGGGCTATCCTCCGGGCTAGCGCTTATGGGGACGTCCACATTATGTTCCCTATGGTTTCTGCTTTATCAGAGCTATTGGAAGCCAAAGATCTCTTAGAAAATGTCCGACAAGAATTGATTTCAAAAAATGTTCCG
>JBAWZJ010000139.1:0-5866 GCA_037143085.1 Parachlamydiaceae bacterium
ATCCATACCTCAAATACAATTTAATCTTTACTAAATTATTAGAAAACAAAGATGCCCTAGAAATAGCACTTCAAAAACCAGGTCTAAGTGAAAACGAACAAAAAATAGGAAGCGTTGTTGAAACGGCCATTTATTTTTTAAGAGACAAAACATTAAGGAATGAAGATGAAGCTCTCAAATTTGTGCGATCATCTTCAAATGAGAGCGCTGCCGATCTATCCAGCCTATTTCAGAAGGTACTCCCAGAGGAATTCGCCAAAACAACGATAAAAGAAGGTTTTGGTCTATTTTTAAAAACGCCAATAAAAGATACCTCAGGTTTAAATAATGGTGAGCAAAGACTCCTGCGTCATCTTGAGAGTGCAGCGTTCTTGGTAAATGACCAAATGACAAGGCTGTCCACAGATAAAGCTTTAATGCAAGCGACCGAAACTGATTCTCAAAAGGATCTAGCTAAACTGATGGTAAAATTCTACCCTCAATTGGAAACTACAAATGCTCCTGGTGCACCTGCTCCTGCAATAGATGCTCCTTTGACGTTTTTAGGGAGATTAAGCTCCTCTATAACCTCCTTTTTTACTCCGGTGGCTTCGGCGACTTTTCCTTGCTATGATGAAATTTTGAGTACTATCAAAAAGAGAGTCGCTATAGACAGTTTAGATCAGGAAGCCGCACTTGAGTTACTCATGGAACAAGCATTTCATGAAATTATACCTAATTTATATCTGGGCGGATCATACACACCAGAAAAAATAGTAAATTATCAGGGAAAAAAAAGCCGAGAGATGACCTTTGATTACGTTGTACACGCCACCATTCATAATAGAGATCTCCAGCTAGTTCCTAATCCAAGCAGGCAAGAATTCACGTTTAAAGTCCTTAATAAGGACATAGGCCTTGATAGTTTCGAATATAATGATCAAAAAGATCTAAACGAGTGTATATCAAATATTCATGAATATTTAAAAAAAGGACAAAAAGTTTTCGTACATTGTCAACAAGGGAAAGATCGAAGCGCACTTATCATTATGGCCTATCTCATGTCTGTTTATCCTCAAATGAATGCACAGATAGCCCAAGAATTTGTATCAAGTAAGCGTCAAATTGTCGGCGATATGGAAATGTACATCACATTCCTTCAAGATAGATTTAAGAGAGTTCCACTCGAATAGCTCTTTTATACCATTTCTACGCGAGTTTTGGATCCAAAACTCGCGTTCTTACAGGCTTAAGGTGGCAATCAGGGGCAAGAGTCAATCTGATGTTTTTAGAGTTTACACGTGTTTAAGCGCAGTGGAGATCAGAGCAGCTAGATCGATAGACTCCGGAAGATCTTTTAAGGTTCTTTTAAGAGCCTTTTGCGCTGTATTTTGATTGTATCCGAGATTGATTAACGCATTCATTGCATCATTCACAGCCTGGGTTCGCGGATCTGCAGCTGTTTGAACGGCATGGGAACATAATGAGGGAGAGAGATCAACTTTATCGCGCATCTCGATAATCAACCGTTCTGCTCCTTTTTTACCGATCCCTGGCACACGACAAATTGATGTAACATCTTCATTGACAATAGCCTGCTGCAGCTGAGAAAGAGGCATATGCCCGATCAAGGCAAGAGCGATTTTTGGACCAATCCCCGTTACCCCGAGTAAAGCCTCAAAAAAATCTCGTTCATGTACAGAAAAAAAGCCATAAAGAGTTTGGGCCTGCTCACGGACAACAAATGAAGTGTGTAGGGTTAACTGCGAACCGGTAGGCGGCGCAAGCTCATACGCATTTGCTGGAACAAAAATTTTATATCCAATACCGCCGGCATCAATAATTACAGCGTTTGTGGAAACATGAACAAGGGTCCCTTTAATATAAGCAAACATCATTTCATCCTACATTTCAAAAGTATAAACATCGGTATGGCGGTAAGCGTTTGCATGACAAATAGCCAAAGCCAAAGCGTCTGCCGCATCATGTGGTGTTGGAAGCGTCTTCAAGTTAAGTAACAACTTCACCATTCCTTGAACTTGCTCTTTGCTTGCCTTTCCGCTCCCGACAACAGCCAATTTTGCCTTTGTGGGAGCATACTCAAAAACACTCATCCCTTTCCGCTTAGCTGCAACAATTGCAGTGCCACGCGCCATCCCTAACTTAATCGCGCTCTGAACATTTTTATGAACATATTGCGTCTCAACCGACATCACTTGCGGTTGATGCTTTTCCAATAATTCTTCCACTGCATTAAATAAGATTAGATAACGATCAGACAATTTCAACTTTGCGGGCGGACGGATACATCCATAATCAATAACCTGCATTGATAATCCGACAACACGGATGATGCCGTAACCTGTCACCTGAGTGCCGGGGTCAATACCTATGATAATCATGATCTTCTCTCTTCTATACTGGTTCCAGTTGAAATTTAGATTTTGGCTGCGTCAAAGCCCCGGGATTGAAAAATCGTGTTGAGGGGCATATTGACTTAATATTCCCCTCAACACGATTTGTTCAATCGCGGGAGCTTTCACGCTAGCTAAAATTTTCCGAATTTCAACTGGAACCAGTATATATAGACTATACCGAAGTAGATACAAAAACAAAGAAAAATCGACGATTTTCATTTCAAATACAGCTCCACGCGCATCACTTTACGCATCAGAATTGGACAATTTTTCATTAATCAACTTCAGGAGCTCCTTTGCTGTATAAATATCGCCTGCTTTCAGATCTTCATCTTTGAGGGTTCGCTCCCTTTCAAGGCTCGTCTCATGAACTCGTTTTCGCCCTTCAGGATCTGCGTCAATACTACTGGGAGCCCTATCTTTCATCGTATCTAGCCTTGCTTCCAGTTGAACTTTTCTTAGTTGGCTTCCCATCTTTGCATTTGAAGGTTCATCTGTAGAGTCAAGCTTTTTCACGTAAATTGAGGCTGGCTTCTCCTCTAGATTATTAATTTTACGCTCCAGAAATATTACTTTCTCCTTTAACGCTTTGACACCACCACCTCCCGGAAATTTTTCTTCTCCCCTTCGATAAATGTCCTCAACCTCACGAATAAGTTTTGGAGAAAGAAATTTGGGATGATCCTCCAAATACAACATAGGTTTTCTCGGTATCCCTGCTCCTGCGCGCTCAACGGGCTGATAAGGACGGAGACGATCTATTAGCTCATTCACATTGCGGTAATTAGTTTCTATTCCTTCTGCGGGGTATTTAATCTCTAAAGCTCGCTGCAAAAGAACAGAGTTATCTACCCCTTTCTCTTTTAAATAACGATCAATCATAAAATTAATTATTCTATCTAGTTTTGGATCCGTCATTTGCTGGTCGGGTTCGCGATATTTAATAGCTAGAGCATATTTTAAGGCGTTATACCCATCTTTATCGACCCGCAACTTATTTCCACCGGCGCTTTCCAATAACTTTATTAAAAGAGGGTCTCTATTTTCGACAGCGAAATGATACGGACTTCCAATTTTCTCGAACTCTTGTATAGAATGATACTTCTCTATGGGAAAATCTGGGTACTTTTCTTTAATGTGCTTTAGCAAACTGGAAAACTCACGATTCACGCTCTTGCTTCCATTCTGGGAAGTAACCGGCTGGCTCTCTGGTGTATTTGGAGGGCTTGATTGAGGGCTTCGCCCAATACCTTCATCACCCTCACCTTCATTTGTCTTCAGCAACTTACCCTTTAACTGTGTTTGCACAACCTCCAAACTTGAAATTAATTTAGCTAATTTCCCTGCACCCGTGGTAAGTTCTCCAAGTGGAGAACTTGCTAACAATGCTTTCATCTGACCATATGATTGTAATTTGTTTAATCTTTTATCTTCACACAATGATATTACGCCCCCTATTGATGTCATAAGAGACTTAACCTTTTCAGCTTCTACCTGTGTACTTTTATTTTTTATAAGTGAGTTCGCTTTACCTAGAAGTGCTTCCCCAGCAAGCAATAAATCTCTCAAAGGCGACGGTTGACTATTGTTCAAAGGTTGATAACCCATAAACCCTCCACAAAAAAGAACAAATAAACAAACTTATATAAATAATAACAAATACAGTTAAAGTTAACTGAAAAATTAAATAGAACATCAGTATTGCAGATAAACCGAACGTAATTCAAACGTCTACTGGTAATTTTAGGTTCAACCTAAAAACGACAGTTTAAGACGGTAAAGTAACGGAATCTTTTGATTTTTAAACACTTGTGATTTACGCGCCTTCACCTTTTAGGAATAATCACCCCATATCAAGCGCGTCCATTAAAATCTTGCATCATTTTACTATCTTGGATTGCCGTTTTTAGGTTGAATCACAACAGTATCAACACCTATACTCCGAATAAAGCCGAAGTAAGGAGTTGCTGATGTCAATACATGAGGAGAATTTGCCCATAGCTCCTAAGAATATCATTGTCCGTATGCCCAACTGGCTTGGCGATCTCGTCATGGCAACGCCGATCCTTCATGACATCAGAAAAAAATGGCCTAAAGCATCAATCACAGCGATGTGTCAAAAAAATGTGGCCGGACTTCTAGAATATGACCCCAATATCACAGAAATATACCGTTACAAACGACCCAACGGATGGATCCACCGCCACCAACATCTCGATATTCTTGAAACGATAAAAAAAGGAGAATATGACCTCGGAATCCTCCTCACGAACTCTTTCTCTTCAGCCTGGTGGTTCTGGCGCGGCAAAGTAAAAAACAGAGTGGGATTTGCTACAAACCTCCGCAGCTGTCTCCTGACATATCCTGTCCCCTTTCCAGAAAATAAAGAAACACAGCATCTCGTCCTCACATACAAAGAGTTACTAAAACCCTTAGGCATTCCACTATCAACAACGGCACCGCACCTCTACGTCTCTAAAGAAGAACTGCAAAATGTCCATGCCATACTCTCATCCAACGGATTCTCTTCAAAAGAAAAAATCCTCGTAGGGATCAACCCCGGAGCAGCTTACGGTTCCGCGAAATGCTGGCTTCCCGAAAGATTCCGCGCTGTCACAGAAATGTTACTTAAAGATCCACGCATTTCGGTCATTTATTTCGGTGATCAAGCTGGAGCCCCATTGGTGAATGATATTTGCAACGGACTGGGCTCTCGCGTGATAAATATGGCTGGAAAGACATCATTAAGAGAGCTCCTAGCGCTGATCAAATCGTGTTCTGTATTGTTAACGAATGACAGCGGCCCAATGCACATCGCTGCTGCCTTGCAAGTTCCTCTAGTGGCACTTTTTGGATCGACAAGCGACGTCAAAACAGGGCCTTACGGAGGAGGGACAATCATCCATAAACATGTAGAATGCTCGCCTTGTTATAAGAGGGTATGTCCTATCGACTTTCGCTGCATGAAACGCATTGTTGCCGATGAAGTGTATCAGGCGATCCTCAACATCATTAATCAAAAGTAATTATGGATTATCAAGAAGCTTTAAACATTCTCACTCCACTACACCAAGGACAACTCCTTGAGTATTGGGAAGACTTGTCGTCAATACAACAGCAAAATCTGTTATCACAAATCGAAAAGTTACACATTCCTACATTACAGATGCAACAGGAACTCTTGCTCCTTCCGGAACATCACTCAAGGTCTATTCTTCCATTCACTAATTATACAAACGCCGGAAGTAAGCAAGATTTCGATACAGGAAAAGAAATGATTGCGCGCGGGCTTGTCGGATGTTTGATTGTTGCGGGAGGGCAAGGGACACGGCTGCGCCTCGATGGTCCGAAAGGAATATGCCCTGTGACAAAAATACGTCACAAAAATCTATTTCAACTTTTTGCAGAGAAAGTCATCGCTGCAGGTAAGCAAGCGCAGAGGCTGCTCCCCTTAGCAATCATGACATCAC
>JBAWZJ010000140.1:0-5864 GCA_037143085.1 Parachlamydiaceae bacterium
ATTCGAATTTTATTCAACTTTATGAATTTTTTAAAAAAAGTCGGTTTTTAGAGCGTGTTGGTGATGATGGAGGAGAAGTGTGGCCTGGAGGGGTAGGCGGAACACGTCCTGAATTTGAATGCAGCGATCTAGTTAGTCACTTGAACACAATTAAGAAAAAACTTGCCTCCTTAAAAAATGCGGAGTCATTAGTCTTTTCAGAGATACCTCCTCAACCTATTCGTTTGGACCCTTTGGAGAATGAATTTCGATTCCCTGTTGAAAAAAATGAAGCTCTTTTACAAGCTCAAAACCTTAAAAAGTCTTTAAAAAAACAGTTCATGAAAGAGATTGGAGATGTCGATGTCTCTCTTGTTGTTGAATCTTTTAAGCAAGGGAAAATACCTCTTTCGTTTTACGGCAAGTTTGTTGATGGGGGGCAAACCCTACTAAGAGATTATGTTTACCCTATTTGCATTTATGAATCCCGTTCAGAGATAAATGATGGGGATCACACTCTTAAATATTTTAACCACCCGGCTTCTGCTGAAATGTTGGCAGGATTAAATTCCGATATGAGTGACGTCTTCGCATCGGCAAAAATTCTTGCTAATACTATTCAGGTGATGTTTCGTTCTGCTGAGCTGGGAGGAAAACTGAAGGGATGTCCTATCCAAGAGCAACAGATCGGGATGATGGAAAAATTTAGAAGTGCCATTGTTGAAGGTAAGCCTGTGACTATTTCTAGCGATACAGGTACGGGTAAAACTTTGGTTGCTAGTATCGCCAATGAAATTTTCTCATTGGAAACTCCTTATATTATTCACATAGCCCCTTTCGGATCGAAAGCTCCGGGATGGAAAAAGCTAGAAAGCTTTGATCAGGTCATCGATAGAGAAGGGGTCAATCCCGAACATTTTTGGATTACAACAGAGGGAATGAAAAAACTATGTGGTCAACCTTACCCTAAAATCCTTGAACAATCGTTATTTGTTTTAGATGAATACGATAGTGAAGCTTACCGGTTAAATAGTTCGGAGAGGATTCAGGACGCCTTGTTTTTTGGCATGGGTTGCAAGCGAATTTTGAATATGTCTGCAACAGGAAGTATTGGGGAGTTAGAGAACAAAATAGAGAGAAAACAACAAAAGCTTCAAGAATATCAAGATAGAGGAGAAGAGACCGCGCCAAAAGCTGTGCATCTAGAAAAAAACATCAAAGAACTAGTCTTACGTAAAGCGACATTGGTAGAAAATCTTAGGAATGAATTTTCTCGAAATATTGAGTTAAAGGCGTTACCCACACAAGAAGATCCTATAGCTCAGATCATCCACGACATAAAATCTCTTGAAATTAAGAGTGGGGAAAGTTGCCTCATTGAGATGCCTGATATTGTGATCGATTCTCATGAGGAAACTGCTAACCGGATTCTTAATCAGTTCACGACTAGTTTTCCGGATAAACCAATCGCTTTGCTCTATCGGGATCATGAAGGGAAAATGTATGCTAAGATAAAAGATCCGATGGGTCTGGAATCGAATACGATCCCCTACGAAAGCTTTGAGTCTTATTTTAAGTCTCAACCTATAAAACCGACTGTATTTTGTCTCTATACTGCAGACAGTATTGGTGGAGATTTTGAAGATTTCAGCAATCAACAACTAGTTAGAGGTCAGTTTATCGTGTACCAGCAAGATATTGTTGGATCTCATTCGATTTATCAACACTTGAAACGGGAAAGACGAGGTGAAGGGGCTCATTTGAATACCCCTGTGAATATTTACCTAGCTGAAAAAATTAGAGGTTCACTTCCACCTGATAATAGTGAAGCAAAAACAAAACTTCTTGAAATAGCCGAGGATAAATACAAGGGGTTATCTGCTGCTGATGAAGCAAAGAGGTTGATGATAAAAATCTCCCGTAAAAAGGAAAAAGTCGTTCGTGAAATTATTATGGAGTCGGATTTCCCACAAATATCTCAAAATATGGAGGCAATCCTTAAACCCTTGCTACAAGAGATTTTTGCCTCCCCTAAAGAAGCGCCCTTCATCGAAGAATTAATGGAGAAGATACAACACAGCCTTAAACAATGGTTTGTTCAAGAGCTCAAAAAAATGTCAATGCGACATTCAGATGATATTAACGAAACCCGAGGTCAAGTTCTTAGATCTATATTTTCTAGATTCACCCCTCCCCTAACAGGATATTTTTCGGTGGAAAAAGAGAATAGATACAATCAACTCCTAAAAATTAAAGGTGAGATGGATCGTCAGGAAGTGGATGTTTTCTTGAATGACATCTGTTTTAAAGGAGGAGCTCAAGGATCTTATATCAGCATCTGGACAAAATATTTACAAAATCTTTTGAAAGATCCAAGTATCAGCCAAAGTGAAGCTAAAACAATTCTTCAACGAATCAGAAATGATTCTTCAATTCCGGAAACAACTCATGTTGCGTATTCTCCAAGGAGAAAGTTTGCACCGGATAAGTTTAAAAAATTTATCCTTGGAAACATAACGAAAAGTACTGCACCTTTTAAAAATGGATTAGAGAGGGCTAGCGGGTATGCGCGTGCTTATGAGGAGAAAAAGCAAGCTTATGTTAAGGGGGTATCGACGATTACTGCAAAGGCTCTCAGTCGGATACAATTTAATCCCATTCCAGAGGCTAAGTTGAAAGATGTCCAATTTTATCAGGCAAAATATTCATCGCAACGACCTTATCCACTATAGCCTATCAAAGCTTCAGAATTTTTTGATGACCGGTGCAGAGCCGGGTTAATGTTCATTTGGCGCCCTAATGCTTCTCCAAGTGCTGAAGATTGGTGACAAATTCCCACACGGCTTTTGCTCGAGGATAAGCGTTCGTAGACCATAGACTTTGCATTTTCGAGTTTCTTTTCAATAACCATCAGAGCATTTGTCACGTCGGTAGGGTATTCCCTTTTGAGAGCTTGGATCTTATTGCAGTATCCACGAGCCAGTCCGCGGAAAAAAGAATTTTTAGCGAGGGCTCCCTTTAAGTTGGCTGTTTTTTTTGTTTGATCCCACATCTTATCGAGTTCGGATTGGAGAACAAGCGCTACGTGTTCAGCTATTTCTATATTCACCGCATTTCCCACGATTTCAAGGTATGTACACTCTGTTGACCTGTGGTATACAGTTGCAACGAAAAACGTTTCTAAAATAGCTCCAATCGCATTCATTTTCGAGTTTTCTTTTTTTTGCTTTATGATGCGCTTCAGGAAAACTTTTTCTTCTTCCTCTCCGCCAATGTATTTCGATTCAATATTGTGTTTTAGAAGGAGTTGCTGCGATTTGATCATTGCTTGTTCAGCTTCATGCTGATTGCTGCTTGTTGCTAGAGCCAATAATTTTTGAACTTTCCTGAACACACTGTTTTCTTCGATATTAGGGATGCTCTGTTCTTCATCTAGGCAAAAAGAAGCGTTATAAATTTCCTTCCCCCATCCTATGCGTTCGCAAAAAGCTCTAAATTCAGCAGCATGAGGTTGGATCGAAGGTCCGTAATAGATAAATGTAATATAATGAGCAAGTTCATGCCTGATGACGTTATAAAGTTTCTCTTTACTCACATGCATGAGACATTCGTGAAATCCGAGTTCATAAAACTCTGAGTTGAAATATCCCAACATTGTTTTGTTGTTGTAAATCACAATTTTAATAGGATAAGACGTTGTTAACAATCGATCATAAAAGCGATTTTCTGAAACTTTTAATAGTACTTCTCTTGAGAGAATAGTTTTGACTGCGTCTTTGATTTCATTGATAAATTGGATGATTTTCTGCGAATAAATGTACATGATAGCTCTTTCTTTTAAAGCATAAGAAATTTGCAACGCGTTGATAGATGTGATATACTGAGGTTTTTACGATTTTTAAACAAGGCGGTTTTTATGGGAACAACTTTAATTGTTATTTTAGCTATCGTGGCTTTGATTGTCATTTGGCTTATTGGTGTTTACAATAGGCTTGTTGGGATGCGGAACCAAGTAAAAAATGCCTGGAGTCAAATTGATGTACAGCTCCAACGACGCTATGACTTAATCCCCAACCTTGTAGAGACTGTCAAAGGGTATATGTCGTATGAAAAAGGCACTCTGGAGGCTGTCATCACCGCTCGAAATCAAGCTTCGGCAGCGCGGCAGGCTATTGAAAAAAGCGGAGGCGCTACAGGAGGATCAATTAAGGAACTTTTAGCTGCTGAAACGACGCTGAAAAGCACCCTTGGTAACTTCTTTGCTTTGACCGAAAATTATCCTCAGCTTAAAGCTAGCGAGCCGATGCAGCGTTTACAAGAAGAGTTGGGGTCGACAGAAAATAAAATTGCTTTTGCTCGACAAGCATATAATGATCAAGTGATGAGCTACAATACGGCTCAACAGGTTTTTCCTGCTGTTTTGATCGCTGCGTCATTTGGACATCATGCTGCGGATCTTTACGAAGTGCAAGATCAAGAATCGCGTAAAGCTTTAAAAGTGACATTCTAATGGCTATGAATTTTTGGGAAGCTCAACAAAGAGCACGTAAGCGCACAGCCTGGTGCGTCTGCGCTTTTATTCTGTTAACAATCGGTGTGGCGGTTTTATCTGAAGTTGCTATGCGTTATTTTGCCGAAGAAAGTTACGACCCTCCCCTCCCCTACCTCGGCATCGGTTTTTTAGGCGCTACATTTGTTGTGGCGTTATTCCAGTATGGGCGCTTTCGCTCATCGGGAGGAGCGTATGTTGCGGAATCGCTTGGCGGTATCCGTATCGATCCAAATACAGCTTCTTTTCAAGAAAAGCAGTTGCTTAATATTGTTGAAGAGATCGCTGTCGCATCGACTGTTCCTATTCCGCCTGTGTATCTACTGCCGGCGAACGAGATCAATGCTTTTGCTGCAGGTTTGACACCGCAAGATGCTGTTATTGCCGTCACTGTTGGTTGTTTAAAGTCGTTGACCCGTGATGAACTACAAGGCGTTGTCGCGCACGAATTTGGTCACATTTATAACGGAGATATGACGATTAATATGCGGGTGGCTGCAATGGTAATGGGTTTCTTTTTTATTTTATACATTGGGTTCCGGATGCTCCAACTCTCTGGCATGCGAAGTTCCCGTAGTGATAAAAAAGGTGCAAATCCAGTCGCTTTAGCAGCTTTGATCTTTATTGTCGCAGGAGCGTTTACATGGTTTGCTGGAACCCTATTGAAGTGTATGATTAGCCGTCAGCGGGAGTATTTAGCCGATGCGAGTTCAGTCCAATTCACCCGCAATCCGCAGGGAATTGCGAATGCTTTGCGCAAAATAGCAAATGAACAAGTCCATGATATGCCAAAAAGTGGTATGGCTTATTCACACATGTATTTCGAAGACACTTCCTTTTTTAGCGTTCTTTTTGCTACCCACCCTCCCATAGAGAAACGAATAGCTGCTATTGAGAAAGATCTTTAGAAGTTGCAATGTTTTAACTATTTTTTATCTTTTACTGAATATTTCGAGAATTAGGGGTATGAGACGCAATGGAATCGTAAAAGCCATTATGGAGCCTAGGTATACCGAACGTTGTTCAAAACTTGGCATTTCTGGCTGCGCGAAAATCCCCGCAGATCGAACAGCGTAAATTGGTCGGTATTAATTAATTTACCATCTTCGATCTCCGAGGGGTGGCGCGCTAGAAACACCAAGTTTTGAATGACGTTCGGCATATAGTTAAAAGTTCTTTTATATTTTTATTTTTCGGAATCTTTTTCCTTGATACACTTTCAATTTTACGATTTGGAAAAATTAATTATTAGAAAAGCAATGCTAGAAATACTTAAGTATACCAGCCATTCCCGCTGGGAATGGCTAAATATATTTTTTACAAAGAAAAAAGAGGG
>JBAWZJ010000141.1:0-5831 GCA_037143085.1 Parachlamydiaceae bacterium
AAAGACCTGACTATACGCTTGTAGCTACAGGATCTGAAGTGCACTTAGCTTTGGAGGTCGCTTCCTCTCTAGAGAAATTGGGTAAAAGTGTACGTGTGATCTCCATGCCTTGCTGGGAATTGTTTGAAAAACAGCCAGAAGAGTATAAAGAAGATGTATTCGGCGGCAATTTAGGACAGAGGGTGTCGATAGAAGCAGGGGTCGAAATGGGATGGCATAAATACATAGGATCCGACGGTATAGCGATTGCAATGGAAGGGTTTGGCGCTTCAGCGCCGGCAGCAGACCTTGCAAAAGAGTTTGGATTTACTGTTGAGTCGATATTGGATAGGATTTTATAAATGATCACCCAAACACTTAAAAGTAGTCTGTTGCTTGATGCTCTGAAAGGTCAGAATAGCGGGCGCCCTCCGATATGGTTGATGCGGCAGGCTGGACGTTATATGCCTGAGTATCGTGCTCTCAGGGCTAAACACTCATTTTTGGAGATGTGTCATAATCCTGAGCTTGTTGCTGAGGTGACGATGCAGCCTTTGCGAGCCTTTGGAATGGATGCCGCGATTATTTTTTCAGACATCTTGGTCGTTCCTGAGGCTTTAGGTGTCGGCTTGCATTTTGACGATGGCGTAGGACCTATCATTGACAGACCTTTGAACTCTCCTGCGGATGTAGAAGCTCTTCCTTCAATAGATGTAAGAGAGTCTCTCAATTATGTCGCTGAAGGGATTAACCTTCTCCGTCCGATGTTGGATGTCCCTCTCATAGGATTTTGTGGAGCACCGTTTACCGTCGCTAGCTATATGATCGAAGGAAAAACAAGCCGCGATCTACGGAAAACGAAAAAATGGATGCTTCGAGACCCCGACTCTTTCCATGCCTTGCTGAACAAATTGATGGAAGATTCTATCGCCTATTTGGAAATGCAAGTAGATGCGGGTGTTGATGCTATACAGATTTTCGATTCTTGGGCCGGATTTTTAGGGCATGCCCAATTCCTGGAGTTTTCCCTTGCTTATTTGGAAAAAATCGTCGCTAGGATAAAGCCAAAAGTGCCGGTGATTTTATTTTGTCGTGGGGCCTCTGTTTTTGCTCCCGATATGGTTTTAGCAAAGCCAAGTGCTATCAGTGTTGATTGGAATGCCAACTTACCCATGCTCAGACGCTCTGTGCCGAGATCGGTGGCGTTGCAGGGAAATTTGGATCCGGACATCCTTTACGCGTCGCATGCAACGATCCGAAAAGAAACATTAGCTCTTCTCCATGGCATGCATGGTGATCCTGGATATATCTTTAATCTTGGACACGGTATCACGCCTGAAGTTCCTGTCGATGCCGTTAAGGTTCTTGTCGACTGCGTTCAAGGGTATAATTAGACCTCATGCATAACGACGCAAGAGGTATAATGAAAAAAAACGTTGTTATTGTTGGGGCCGGCATTAGCGGATTGGCTGCAGGCTGGTTTTTAAAACAACGTTTTGGAGACTCTATCGATTTGAAAATTCTCGAGGCGAGCAATCGACCAGGAGGGTGGATAAGAAGCGAGCAGTGCGGTTCTTTCCTTTTTGAATCAGGTCCGCGCAGTTGTCGCACCCGAGGAGGGGCAATTGAAACATTGCGGTTGATTGAAGCGTTGGGACTTCAAGATCAGGTGATTGCAGCGTCGTCGACGGCATCAACTCGTTATCTTTATACCGAGGGAAAGCTACAACAGTTGCCGAACAGTTTGCTATCGTTTTTCACATCGCCGTTGATGCGAGGGGTTATTCCGGCATTATGGCGTGAACTGTGGCAGCCGTCGGGGCATTCTGAGGATGAATCTATAGCAAGTTTTATCAGCAGACGTTTTGGAAAAAATATCACGGAACGTTTTTTTAACCCTTTAGTCTCAGGTGTTTATGCAGGAAATATGCATCACCTTTCAATCAAGTCGTGTTTTCCAGATCTGTATCGTCTAGAGCAGGAATCTGGGTCAATAATCAAAGGACTCTTCTCAAAAAAACGGGGGAAAATAGAAAAAACCCCATTCATTGAGAAAATATTAAAACATCCCATTTTTTCATTTAAGAGAGGGATGGAAACGATTACTCATCGGTTACAAGAGGAACTTGCCAAAGAGATTTCCTTAGAGTCTCCCGTTGTGGATATGCACCTAATGTCAGATCATGTTGTATTATTAACAGCGTCGGGTCAGCGTATCGAGGCAGATCATGTATTGTTGGCGACACCTATAGAAGCTACAGCTTCAATGCTTTCTACTATATCCCCCGAGTTGGGCGCTGAGATAAGGTCCATTCCAACAGCAACAGTCGCAGTGGTCAACATGGGGTGGAATGAAAAAGTGTTACCCTATGAAGGATTTGGGTATTTAATCCCAAGCAGTGAGAAAGAAGAAATTTTAGGAGTTGTTTGGGACTCCTCTGTATTTCCGCAGCAGAATCAGACGCCTTCCCAAACTCGTCTCACTGTCATGTTAGGAGGAATACATCACCCAGAAGTGACAAAAATGTCTGATGATCAGTTAGTTAAGTGTTCTAATAGAGCGTTAGCCAAACATTTGCATTTCAAGAGCCCTCCGGACGTTGTTCGTGTGGTCATGGCAAAACAAGCGATTCCTCAATATCCAGTAAATCACCATCTAAAGATGAAATTTATAGAAGACACTCTATCAAAAGTGTCGGCATCTCGAGTGCAGTTGATTGGTAGTTCGTGGCATGGAGTTTCGATTCATGATTGTATTTCCGATGCGAAAAGAGTTTGCGACGCCAGTTTTTCTCTCTTTGGCACGAATTATGCTCCCAAAAAAAGCGGGTAAGGTCTAGATTAAGGAAACTGAATCTATACAAGAGAGCTATATATGTTTGACAAATTTACCAATCGAGCTAAACAAGTTATCAAGTTAGCTAAAAAAGAAGCTCAGAGGCTGAATCATAACTATTTAGGTACTGAGCACGTCCTCTTGGGCCTGCTTAAGCTTGGACAGGGCGTTGCTGTCAATGTGTTGAGGAATCTCAATATTGATTTTGAAACAGTCCGAAATGAAGTGGAAAAACTTGTTGGGTACGGACCGGAGATCCAAGTCTATGGCGATCCTGCACTGACAGGGAAAGTTAAAAAGGTTTTTGAATTTGCCAATGAAGAAGCCGCAAATCTGAATCATAATTATGTTGGTACTGAACACCTACTTCTTGGGTTATTGCGTCAGACAGATGGTGTTGCTGCTCAAGTATTGGAAAACTTGAATGTTAACCTAAAAGAAGTGCGTAAAGAAGTTCTTAAAGAACTTGAAACATTTAACCTCCAGTTGCCTCCAATCGGCGGCACTCCTCCAAGCGGAGGTAGCATTCCACCTCATTCTGGTGGTACAGCTGGCGTTGGTGGGCCAAAGTCTTTTGACAAACCAGCAAGCCCTGGATCGGATAAGATGCCTGCACTGAAAGCTTACGGGCACGATCTCACAGAAATGTGCCGTGAAGGGAAAATGGACCCCGTGATTGGTCGAAAAGAAGAAGTCGAAAGACTTATTCTGATCCTTTGCCGTCGCCGTAAAAACAACCCGGTTCTTGTTGGAGAAGCCGGTGTTGGAAAAACAGCGATTGTTGAAGGACTTGCTCAAGCTATTGTGAAGGGAGAAGTTCCAGACAATTTGAGAAAGAAAAAATTGATCACATTGGACCTCGCATTAATGATCGCTGGGACAAAATACCGTGGACAGTTTGAAGAGAGAATCAAAGCCGTTATGGATGAGATTAAGAAAAACGGAAACGTTTTGCTTTTCATTGACGAATTGCACACGATTGTAGGTGCAGGTGCTGCAGAAGGTGCGATTGATGCATCGAATATCTTGAAGCCGGCATTGTCGCGTGGAGAGCTCCAATGTATCGGAGCGACAACTATCGATGAGTACCGCAAGCATATTGAAAAAGATGCAGCTTTGGAAAGACGCTTCCAAAAAATCATCGTTCAACCGCCAAGTGTTGCAGATACAATAGAGATCTTAAATGGATTGAAAACAAAGTATGAAGAGCACCATAAGTGCATCTATACCCCTCAATCATTGGTTGCTGCAGCAATTTTGTCTGACAGATATATCCATGGCCGCTTCCTCCCAGATAAGGCTATAGACCTTATTGATGAAGCTGGAGCCAAGATGCGCATTGCGATGATGAATCAACCTCAAGATATTACAAAATATGAAACAGAGATTGAAGATACCCGTTTAGCAAAAGAAGAGGCGATAGGCCGGCAGGAATATGAGAAAGCCGCTAAGCTCAGAGATAAAGAGAAAACGTTGAGAGAACAGCTACAACAGATTCGGGCACAGTGGGAAATCAACAAAGAAGAGCATGAAGTCCTTGTTGAGGATGAAGACATAGCCAATGTTATAGCTAGGCAAACGGGGATCCCGCTCAGCCGACTGACAGAAGGGGAGACACAAAAAGTCTTGAAGATGGATGAAGTGCTCCGTGGCGAGATCATTGGGCAAGATGAAGCGTTAACCACCATCTGCCGTGCCATCCGCCGTAGCCGTGCGGATATTAAGGATCCGAAGCGACCTATTGGAGCGTTCCTTTTCCTTGGGCCAACCGGTGTTGGTAAAACGTTGTTGGCACGACTTCTTGCGATCCACATGTTTGGTGGAGAAGACGCCTTGATCCAAGTTGACATGTCTGAGTACATGGAAAAATTTGCTGTTAGTAGGATCACAGGATCTCCTCCAGGTTATGTAGGACATGAAGAAGGTGGCCAGTTGACAGAGCAAGTGAGACAGCGACCTTATTCTGTTGTCTTGTTTGACGAGATAGAGAAGGCGCACCCTGACGTGATGGACCTCCTTCTCCAGATCTTAGAAGAAGGACGTTTGACAGACTCGTTTGGTCGTAAAGTTGACTTCCGCAATACCATCATTATCATGACATCTAATTTGGGTGCTGATTTGATCAAGAAAAGCTCTGAAGTTGGATTTGGAGCAGCGGAAGGGGTTCTCGACTATGATCATATCAAAGAGAAAATCCTAGCGGCGGTAAAGAAACACTTTAAACCAGAGTTTCTGAATAGGTTGAATGACGTTGTCATCTTCCAACCGTTGAAGAAAGAAGGATTGCTCAAAGTTATAGATATAGAGCTTAAAAAGTTATTGGCTCGTTTGGAGCGCCGCGAAGTGTTCATTTCGTTGGACGACAAGGCCAAGGAATTTCTTGTGGATAAAGGGTTTCAGCCGGAAATGGGAGCGCGTCCATTAAGACGGACAATAGAGCAATATTTGGAAGATCCATTGGCAGAAAAACTGTTGATGTATCCTAACGAAGGGCGCCGTTGTTTGGTTACAGTGGAAGGCGATCATCTTCTCTTCCAAGATCAAGAAGTCTTCCCTAGACATAAAGAAATTATGGAAGCGCGCCAAAAGGTAATCACCAGTGTAAAATAGATCTATAGGGGAGCTGGCATTAAAAATAGCCAGTTCCCCTATTTTTTTTTAAGATGGAGGCAGTGGTTGTACCGGATATACAGGTTGTACAGGTACCGTTTCCACTGGAGTAGAATCGATTATTCCTCCACCGACAGCGGCTCCTGCGACGCCTCCAACGGCAGCTCCTGCAGCAGCGCCGTTTTCATAGGCTCTGGCTTCAGGATGTGCGTAGTTGCCACCTCTTCCAAACTCACCTGCGCGATTGTATTCACCACCGTGATGTTGGAATGAGCCTCGTGCTCTTTCCCCACGAACGACTAGACCTTAATCATCAGCGTGTGTTCCTATGAAGGTCATGAGTAAAAATGTCGTGAGTAACAAAGTTCGTTTTCCAAAAGAAATAAACATAGAACCTCCGTATAAT
>JBAWZJ010000142.1:0-5819 GCA_037143085.1 Parachlamydiaceae bacterium
CTAGAATTAAATTAAGAAGATTATATCCGCAAATTTATGTTTGACAGTGTACTAGGTTCTTAGAACGATAAATCTTCCGATCTCTTAGTCCTTTTGATTTTTTTCTTCGCAGTTGTTCCAGTCGTGATCAAAAGTGAAACAGTCCGGAAGAGAAATACCTAATTTTCTACTTTTAAACCATAATCGCGCAAAAACAAATGGCTCAGATAGTAGAGGTTTGGGGTCTTTTATTCGGAAAACAACATCCTTCGTTGTAAAGAGGGATTTCAAAAATTGACTTAGTCGATTATTCGGCTTCGCTGATTTTCTCCAACCATAAAGTAGCATCCCGGTAAAAACCTGCTGGGAGGCGCCTTCTTCCGGAAAAATAGGTTCTTTATTTTCCTTGAGAAAGGCTTTGTCTAAAGCATTTTTTTCGTTGAATAGCAAAAGACCGCTTGTTGCTCTCGGATTACATTCGATGGCATACAGTTGCTGACCGTTTTTTTCAATAAAATCAAAAGCAATTTGTCCTGAAAAATTAATTTTTTTAACAAAGAATGAAACCCAATCTAAAATTCCTTGATGATGAGTCGCTTCAAATGTAACGCAGGAGTTCCCTTCGATGGCATAATTCACCGGATATGTGCTGTGAGCATGAACTGTGCCTTCATGACAAATAGAGTAGGTACAGAATCTGTTTCCATATGCCCACTCTTGGGCTATCCACGGATTGTGTGATTCGATTGTGATGTTAGGGATCGGTTTTTTTGGATCGACTTTATGCACCTTTTGCGAAGCGCGTGAGTAACAGGGTTTGAGGGCATATTCAACAGCTAATTTATGTTCTCTGAGATCGGCAGCATTGGCGACTAAAGCTTTTTTAAGTGTTGGAATGCCGAGCGAATGTAATTTTTGTTGGAATAGCCATTTATTTTGAAGTTCTTCGTAGAGTTCAAAATGGGGGGAAAAAACGGTGCAGTGGGAAGGGAAACGGTCGATCGCTTTAGAGAGATGGACAGTTTCTTCGTAAATAGGGATGACAATATCGATTTTTTCCTTATTCACAATATCAATAAGGGCTGTTATATAGGCTTCCGGTTCAAACCGAGGAGAGGGGACAACAAAGGACTTAGATACCGCCTTAGAGAAAAAAGTTACATGTGACCGCGTCGAGTCGGCAATAAAAACTGTATGTCCACGCGCATGCCACTGTCGAGCTAGATCGAGAGTCAAGAACGATCGGCCGAAGGTGATGAGGACTTTTTTCTTTGAGTTAGGATTCATATAAAAGGAGGGGTTTTGTTTGTTGCATTTTTCTTCATTCGATTGTAAACTGTGTGGTGCTGGAAGAGTACAAAAGTCGGGAAAAAAAGTAAACCTCGGAAGGAGTCTATCATGAAAATATTGTTGTTAAGCCTCTGTCTTTGTGCGACATCATTCACAGGAATCATGTTTGCTCAAGAGGCTATGAAAAAAGGTGCACAGAAGGTTGTGATTTTATTGGGCCCTCCAGGATCCGGCAAAGGAACTCAAGCGATGCGTCTAACGAAAGAGCTCGGCATCCCTCACATCTCTACAGGGGATCTTTTCCGAGAAAATATTAGCAAAGATACAGAACTTGGAAAAAAAGCAAAGTCATACACGGAAGCTGGAAAACTCGTTCCTGATGAAGTTGTTCTAGATATGCTATTTGATCGTGTGTCGAAGCCCGATTGTGAAAAAGGATATCTCCTTGACGGTTTTCCAAGGACGCTCGCTCAGGCGGAAGCTTTGGACAAACATTTAAAGTCGGGAACACAACTGATTGTTTTGAACCTTGAAGTGCCAGATGGGATCATCGTTCAGAGAGCTGAAGGACGATTAACTTGCAAAGATTGTGGAAATGTCCAAAACACAATTTTCTCTCCTCCACGTAAAGAGGGAATTTGTGATAAATGTGGAAGCTCCTTTACGAGAAGGCCAGATGATAAAGCAGAGGTTGTCAAAGAGCGTCTTAGCATCTATCACAGTCAAACAAAACCTCTGATCGCTTTTTATGAGAAGAAAGGGGTTTTGCAAAGTGTTGATGGAACACAGAGTCCTGATGATGTTTTTGCTGCGTTGAAGAAAAAAATATAAGGGAAATGTCTGAACCGCGCAAACAAGGATTCTCTTGCTGCTGGCCCTTTTACCTAAGAATGACAGGATGTTGTCTCTTGCATCTTCTTTGTGAGATATAGGACTAGGGCTCGCTTTGAATAGATGTTTTTGTCTTTAAGATCTTTCAAAGTATGTAATCCTAATTTTGACAATTTTCTCTCCGCAAGGGCGAAGAGATTTTCTTCTCGCTCCGCAGGGACCTCTTTTGTGCTTTGCGGAATAAGTCCAATTTCATAATAGTCGCGTAAGTGCCAAACAGAAAATTTTACTAATGCTTCGAGTGCAAGATCGGTATCTTTCATGAAGGTAATATTGTCTTTTGTGTCGACGTCACTAAAGACCAAGTCAAGTCTTTGCTCTAAGCTTTCCCATAATCCTGTCGATGGTTTCTCATTCGTTTTAAAAAATCCCACACTTTTATTTAAGCATTGTTGGCATAGTTCTTTTGTGTGGCTTAATTCCTGAATAATATCCGCGCGACTTGTGTGCCACGCAAGTCCAAGGGTTTTTGCGGTGGTATGGATAATTTCTTCACCTTGCTTTCGGATCTCTCTCAACTCTTCATGGATTGACTCTATTTCGTCGGGGATAATTTCACTTAAATTGAGAGTTTGAATTCTTTTTATTTCCTTTGTAATCAGATCGTTAAATACACCGCATTCTCTTTTGAGTTCATGGCTTAACTGTACGATATGGTGTAGAACCGTTTCCATAGAGGAGTACTGTCGTAGCATATTAAGCTGTTCTGGCGAAGTGTTGGTTAATGCTGTGCAAAAGACTCCTTGCTGGATACCAGCAAAGGTGGCACTGATCATGTCTCGTCCTAATGGACAACTGTCCGATGTTGACCAATCAAGCAGCTCCAATATTTCCGATGGAGACATGTCTTTACCAAAAGCTTCAAAAGCGCTTTTTTCTGATTGTTTTTTTACAAGTTGAGCAAGAATCTGTTTCCAATG
Organism: Parachlamydiaceae bacterium; assembly: GCA_037143085.1. GTDB lineage: Bacteria > Chlamydiota > Chlamydiia > Chlamydiales > Parachlamydiaceae > JBAWVE01. Next base: position 3,081 of record JBAWZJ010000142.1, read on the forward strand.
TAATGGGGGAGATGAGGTCAAGCCTTGATATTCTGGATGTTTTTTTTTCATAAACAAAACTCTATCGAGTTTATGAATTTCTGTAAACGAGCTGTTTTGCGAGTTCCTTTAATAGCGTTGTATCGCGATTGATTGCATCGAGGTGCGTTAAAGAGCGTTGATAAAGATCTTCTGCAGCTTTCTTAGCTTTGTCGACACCCATCAGGCTGACATAAGTGCTCTTGTTATTGGCTTCATCAGAGGCTGTTTTTTTTCCATGTTTTGCTTCGCTGCTAATGACATCGACGACATCGTCTATGATTTGAAATGCGAGGCCAATGTCTTTGCCGAAAAGGTGTAAAGATTCCATTTCATCTTTAGATGCATTCGCTACAATGCCTCCCGACAGAATAGACGCTGTGATCAAAGCTCCTGTTTTAAGAGCATGAATCTGCTTCAGTAGTTCAATATTTATAGAAACTCCTTCAGCTTCTATATCCATCATTTGACCGCCAATCATTCCATCGCCACCTGCATGGCTTGCTAACAGTTGTATTAGAGATATTCGTTGAAAGGGGGTCAATTCAGGATCTAGGGCTATAATGCTGAAAGCGTGTGTGAGTAAAAAGTCGCCAGCAAGAAGGGCGGTTGCTTCGTCAAAAGCTTTATGCAACGATGGTTTTCCCCGTCTGAAGTCATCATTATCCATGCAAGGAAGATCGTCGTGAATCAACGAATAAGTGTGGATCATTTCTAGGGCACACGCTGTGGACAATGCTGATTCTGCTTTCACTCCGAATGCTTCCGCTGTAGCCATCGAAAGAATAGGTCTTAACCTTTTTCCGCCTCGAAGCAGTGCATAGCGGGCTGCTGAGAATAATCTCATATACGGAGTGTCTCTCTCAGCAATGTAGGCATCCAAAGCCAGTTCTAACATGTCCGTTTTAGTGATCATTGCTTGCTTACACCTATGGAAATGTAGTCGATCCCTTTCTTTTCCATCTCTTGAGCATTGTATTGGTTGCGCGCATCAAAAAAGGCAGTTCCTTTCATGACTTCAAGAAGCGAAGAGAAGTCTAAAAAGCGAAACTGCTTCCACTCTGTCATTAAAACGATAGCGTCTGCCCCTTCTGCTGCATTTTTTTCATCAATGCACCAAGAGATCGAGAGGGTGTTAGGTAGCAGTTTTTTTGCGTTATCCATGGCAGCAGGATCGTATAATCGAACAGAAGCATTTGCGTTAGTCAGTTGTTCTATGAGAGTCAAAGATGAAGCTTCTCTCATGTCATCCGTATCCGGTTTAAATGCGAGCCCTAAGATGGCTATTGTTTTTCCGGCTACTCCACCGCGAGAGGAAAAATAGTTAATGATTTTGTTTCCTGTAACTTTCTTTTGCCTGAGATTTACAGTATCAACGGCAGTCAAGAGAGGCATTTCGTATTCAAGCGAGTGTGCGTGGGAGCGCAGTGCTCGGATATCTTTAGGAAGGCATGAGCCGCCGAATCCAGGTCCCGGATATAGGAAACTGTAGCCAATCCGCTTATCTGACCCTATACCAGTGCGCACTTTGTTGATATCAGCTCCTGTTAGCTCACAAAGACCAGCCAATTCATTCATGAATGAAATTCTTGTGGCAAGCATGGCATTTGCTGCATATTTTGTCATTTCTGCAGAGTGAGGATCCATTAATATTAACCGATCGTGACTTAACATGAATGGAGCGTAAATCTCCTTCATTATTCCTGCAGCTTTTTGACTATCTGTTCCGATGATGACGCGGTCGGGTTTCATGAAATCGTTGACAGCGTTTCCTTCTTTTAGGAATTCGGGATTTGCGACGACATCAAAAGGGATAGAGGCATTTCTTTTTCCCAGTGCAGAAGAGATTATCTGTGTGACTAAATCGGCGCTCCCAACGGGGACTGTTGATTTATTAACGATGATTTTGTAGTCATTCATGTGTTCGCCGATGGAAAGGGCAACGGCTTTGACAAAGCTCATGTTTGCATGCCCTTCAGCAGAGATAGGGGTGTCAACGGCGATGAAACAGACAGTCGCTCCACTGATCGCGTGTGGATAGTCTGTTGTGAATGATAATCGCTGAGCCTTCACGTTTCTTTTGACAAGTTCTTCTAGTCCAGGTTCATAAATAGGGATGGTCCCTGTTAGAAGTAGGTCTATTTTTGCTTTGTTGATGTCGAGGCATGTGACGTGATGTCCCATTTCAGCGAAGCATGCGCCAGAGACGAGACCTACATAACCTGTGCCGATGATAAGAATATTCATAAAACTCTATTTTATTGCTTTTGGTTGAAACTTTCAGACTAAATGGAAGCGCCAATTTTATCTTATTTTCATATTTATGGCGAGCTCTTTGAAAAGAAGCTATTCAAATGATAATGGTTACCGTCTCGTAGCGCCCGATACTTATGGGAGGTTAATGAATCGATTTGTTCTCATTATGTTGTGCTTAATTTTGTGGTCCAATATACGTTCTTTAAGGCAAAACATATTTGGACTGAATGGGTTACCATATCCCTCAAAAATAACTCTTGATGCATAACCTATTGTGCGAGTCAAAACGTTCGATTCTTGCCACCGGTAATCTGCTATTTTGTAAGCTTGTTTCAATGCCCATTCGCAAGCTAATGCATCATATTTTTCCTTTGACTCAAGTCTAAAGCTTTTCTTGCAATATTATCTAAATATACTGATTCCAGTTGAAATTTGGACTTTTTAGCTGCTTCAAAGCCCCGGGAT
>JBAWZJ010000143.1:0-5814 GCA_037143085.1 Parachlamydiaceae bacterium
TTTTTTATTTGTAGATAAATTATTTAAAAAAAATAAGCGTGCGTAAGGTGAGTGATTTATAGCAACGTGATTGAAAAACTGCAATTTTGACAAGGTGATGCTCTGAAGTTAAACCAGGTTTGCTGGTGCCGAAGCAGCTCAACTTTGGCGATGCTACGGGTTTAAATTCAGAGGTTGCCGACGTAGTCAAAAAGCAATTTTCCAGTCTCGTTCAATATAAGACAAACAAACCTAATCAACTGAGAAAATCAAGAACATGTTTAGAAAAATTCATATCTTTTTCGTAACTTTTTTATACATCACTGCAAATATCCTTCAAGCCGATCAATTTGATGAAACACCCTACTGTAATAAATCGTGGGGCGAGTTTTCCTTGCGTGGAGACTTTCTTTACTGGAAACCACATGTCTCCTGTTTAGAACTAGATTGTGGATCTGGAATCATAACCCAAACGATAACTGATGGAACTCAAGTTGTTACATCAAGCGAGTTTGATATAGATCCTAGTGGAAAATGGAATGGCGGGTATCGAGTCGCAGCAGGCTACCGTTTTGCAAATCCTCAATGGGAAATCGAGGCTATTTGGACTGATTTTCATGGAAAAGCTTGCAGATCTTCTCAAGAAAGCCCATCCATTTCTAATGAAACTAAATATTGCGTTTCCTTAGAACAAATCGACAGCATTGTTGCCTATAATGCCGCTTTGGCACCCTCTTTTATCGTCAGGCCATTTTTCGGTGTGCGCGGAACACGTATCCATCAGAATGTTCACGCAAAACTCGTTTCAGAGATCATTTTTTCTTCGACCTCCACAGCTGTAGATATGCGGACGCTAAATGATAAGCAAACTTACTATGGAATCGGACCACTACTGGGCCTTCAAGCTGATTGGGATATTATTTGCGGATTTGGAGCGTACGGAACATTAGCGGCAGGGTTGTTATATGGTAACTTTGATATTAACTTTGATGATATCGATGTCATCACGCCGCCTATAGCGAAGAACATTAATACGTCGAACAAACGACATGTCCACGCCTATGATTGCAATATTGATTTAGTCTTAGGTCTCTACTGGCGTACCTTCCTTTGCAATTCCATCGACTTAGTAGCGCGGCTTGGCTTTGAACACCATGAATATTTCAATCAAAATCGTTTAGGGGTTAGCCGGGGCGATGTAAGTTTTAATGGGGCAATAGCGTCGCTTGATATCGGTTTTTAGAAATAGTTTCTCCACAATCTGTCCATAGAATGATGTGGTTGAAAAAATAAATTTGGAGGTTTCCATGAAAGGCTTCATGACATTAGCTATATCTGTATATGGATTATTTATTGCACAAAATGCATACGCAATTCCAAATGTCATACCCAGTCGCAATGGAGATTTAATGCCTTTGGTACTTGATCTTACAAATTCAACAGGCCCTACTGGTGCCGCAGGACCTACCGGAGCAACGGGCCCTATCGGAGCAACAGGCCCTACCGGAACAACGGGCACTATCGGAGCAACAGGTCCTGTCGGAGCAACAGGTCCTGCCGGAGCTACAGGCTCTGTCGGAGCAACGGGCGCAACAGGCCCCAATTATCCCTTCGCTAGTTTTACAAGCAATAGTACAACCCCTGTTGGACCAGGATCCCCATTTTTTTTCAGTATTACCACTGCATCAGGAGGAATCAACCTTGTAGATAATCACAGCATTACAGTTGATCAATATGGTATTTACTTAATTACATATACTATAGTTTTCGATCCGGGCACGACAAACTCCCCTTCCTCGTGGTCAGCGACTCTAACTAATTCGACCTACATGGTGCCTCTCAATTACCCAGCTACAGGGGTTGGTATAGACACGACAGCAACGACGGCGGGTAATTCTTTAACATTAACTCGAACTACTGTACTTGAATTGGATGTAGGGTTTAGCTATCAATTGATCAATAGTGATGCAACTACAACAATCACCCCTATAGTAGTTGATAGTACACCTTCGACAAGTATCATTATTTTACAAATAAGCCCTCCGCTAGGAGGATGACAAAGAATGCGTACGACAACCATGCTCTATCGTGACAATAGGACTATAGGTTCTTATATCTAAAAATAAAAATTTACTCTTCCTAGTAAGAAAAAGATGTCAGAAAAGGAAATACTAAGGAGTTTACCTATTTAAAAGTTCAATAACAGCTTTCCTCTGCAACTTCTTTGCTAACTCTATCAGCAAAAACATCCGTAGCTGTACTTAAAGCTGCTGCAATAGCCGGCTCATTAGCAGTATGTCCTCCCTGAGGGACTATCCATAATTTGCTGTTACTCCAATTTTGGTGTAAAGAATAAGCCATTTCTGGAGGGCATATAGCATCCCAACGACCATTGATAATAATAGCTGGCAGATGGTCTATTCTTTGCATTCTAGATAGAATTTGATTTGGCTCAAGAAAAAAACCATGCTTTGCATAATAGAAAAAGGCTTTTGCTACACTCAAGATGAGCTTGTCATTTTGCATTATTTTTTCCACATATGTTTGATTTGGAAGATGGGTCGAACAGATAAAATCAAATTTCATAAATATGCGAGCGGCAAGCAAATGAATATCTGGATCAGGATCACAAACTCTACGATAGTAAGCAGAAATTAAATCATGCCGTTCTTCTACAGGGATATGACTGACAACAGGCTCATATGCTTCTGGGAAGATTTTGCCCATTCCATAAAGCAGATGTAAATAATCTTGTTCTCTTACCAGCCATACTCCTCTTAGAACAAATCCTATGCAGTGTTCGTAGTGTTCTTGCCCATATAGCAGCGCTAAAGAAGATCCCCAAGACCCACCAAATACGACCCATTTTTCAATTCCTAAATGCTCCCTCAGAGCCTCAATATCACTGATAGAATGATTGGGGTTATTTTCTTCCATACAACCAAAAGGTTCGGATCGCATGGCACCTCTTTGATCGAACATGACAACATTCCATCGATTAAGATCAAAAGATTGGGAAAGCGTGTCGTTGCAACCCGCTCCAGGGCCTCCGTGTAAAACAATCACTGGAATACCATCGGGATTGCCATAAACAGCATAAAAGAGAGTATGCCTTTCTGATACCTTCAGAAAACCCTCTTCTCTAGGAGAAGAGATTGGATAAAGGGGATGATCAAAGCTGACCTCTTCGCTGGAATGTGGAAATAGAATAGTTCCATGCAAATTTGGAAAAACGAACATAAAAAACCCTACAAAAAAAATAATTTTAAAACTATTTATGCTTTTTAGCACTTTACTCAACATTAATTTATGACCTCAAAAACATGATTTTTCAATAAGGAATCCTTCTTCTTATAAAGAGTTCCAAAATTTGATTGAAACGCGACTTGCTCCTCCGATTTTGATATCTTCAACTCTTACCAATAAATTTTCCACGTTTGATCGCAGCGAATGGCATGTCCTTGTAATGTAATTCGTACATCATCTGTTTTGTATTCATCTAATACAGCTATTTGATGTAGGGTGAATCCGTCATGAATAACTATTTTCCCTTCCTGGTAAGGGCAGTAATGACGTTCCTTAAAATTAAATAACTTATCTCTTTCGACGATCGAAAGATTTTTATAATCGTTATATGTAATATCCCAATAGTTTAGACCTCCTCCCCCAGAGGGAAGTTTTATAGAAGCAGTGAAGCTAACAGGTCGACTAGTTTCTGCTTGTTTATTCCCCCAGTTCGCTTGTAAAAACTGGAGATCAAAATGGATGGAAGGAGGTGTTTGCTTCATAAGAGCTAGCTGTATATTATTTTGCGGAGCCAAAAATATGTGGAATCCGGGAAGTGCTAAAGTTTCTTCATAAGCAACGTCTTCTTGCAATGTTTTCTGTAAAGTTTCTTTTAGATGGTCATACAAGAAAGAAAAATTCTCGTGAAGCATTGCATTCGTATTACGAACTTTATTTCGATACTCATCAAAATTTGGAGAAGCGTCTAAATAAAGCGCTGTTCCTAGCGTGCCAAACATGGGGTTGCGCATCTGCCAATGCGGCCTAAGCTGATATATTTTTTCTAAAATATCCAGCCGCTGCGCCTCTTTCAAAAAGTCAATTGGTTCTATCATCGATAAGCCTCAAATTAAATTCTGAATCTCATTTTGGACTATGAGCAGTATATACTGGTTCCAGTATATTTATGGAACGGGATCACCATAAAATTCGAAAAATTGATTAACAACAGCCTCACTTTCATCCTCCAAGGTATCCTCTGGTGAATAGAATTTTGTGCATATTTCAATTTTTTCCATATTATTTTTTAATCGCCATGCATTTGTATCGCGCAATGAATATGCACATCCGCAATACTCTTGTTTGTATAATCTTTCTCTTTGAGCAATGACATGCATCCTAGAACAGCCTCCATTTTGTTTCCAATCATACGTCCAATAGGTCAAATCGTCGTAAGGAGACGCAGCCCTAACCCCACAATCATTAATTTGATCCATATTTTTCCAGAGGGATATTCCAAGAGAACTTGTAAAAACTTTAAAATTATTCTCTGATGCATAAAGGGCTGTTCGTGCAAATCTCATATCAAAACACATCGTGCAACGTTTTCCCCGCTCTGGTTCGTATTCAAGACCACGGGCTCGCTCAAACCAGTTTTTAGGATCGTAATCTGCATCAACGCATGGAATTTTAAACTTCTCAGCATACCGTCGATTCTCTTTCTTCCGCATTTCATACTCTTGCTTGGGGTGTATGTTCGGGTTATAAAAGAAAATGGTAATGTCTAATCCAGAAGCAACCATAGCTTCTATAACATCACCAGAGCATGGAGCGCAACACGAATGTAACAAAACCTTCTTTTCACCAGTAGGAGGATGAAGGATGGGCCTTACAAAATCAGACATAAGATCTATTCCTTTCTAAATAGCAAGCATCTCCGTAGGAGAAAAATTTATATCCCTCATCAATCGCATGAGCATAAGCCTTCCGCATTGGAGTATACCCTGAAAATGCGCACACAAGCATAAATAAAGTTGACTTCGGTGTATGGAAATTCGTAATCAAAACGTCAACAACCTTAAGTTGAGATCCTTTCCTAATAAAAATATCCGTTTCCCCTCGCGCCGGGGTCAACAAACCAGCCTGATTAGCATTGGCTTCAAGGACTCTCACCGTTGTTGTCCCTACAGCGATGACCCTATGACCTTCTGCTTTCGCGCTATTAATGAGATCACAAGTTTCTTCTTCCAAAGAGAAATATTCAGAATGCATCTGATGCTCATCAAGATTTTCACTTTTAACAGGAAAAAATGTCCCTGCACCAACATGAAGCGTCACAAAAGCTGTTTTAACTCCCAAAGTCTTTACTTGATTTAACATATCTTCTGTAACATGAAGACCTGCTGTTGGAGCCGCCACAGCTCCATAGATGTCAGCATAGACAGTTTGATAATCGGATTTATCTGAAAGATTGGGGGTATTATAACGATTGATATAAGGTGGTAATGGAGTATCGCCACAGGCTATAAATGTATTGAATAAATCTTCCCCGGACTTATTAAATTTAAGAACAGAATATTTATCCGTAATATTTGTATCAATAACAGTGGCCTTTAACCCCTCCGGAAACAATAAAACATCACCTATTTGCAATGTTTTTTCTGGCGGTTTGATTAAATGTTCCCATGTATCTTCTGAAACAACAGCTTGCCATGTATCCGCCGTAATCTCTTTTAACAAATTAATATCTATTTGAATAAATAAATCGCCACACTTGCAGCGGTTCCCGCTGATCATTTTTCTCGAGCAGATTAAATTTTGATTTCGTAA
>JBAWZJ010000144.1:0-5756 GCA_037143085.1 Parachlamydiaceae bacterium
TAATCAAATTAAAGAAGATAAAGGTGCTGATTTTAAAGATAAGGTCAGCCGTGCTTATGGGATTCTCGTTCATTCTTACCAAATAGAGGTGATAGAGGCGCTCAATGCTCTGAGTTTGTTGAAGCTGGGTGTTGCAGTCGGTTGGATCTCAGGAATTGATAACAGTGGAATTAATGAGTTGTTTTTCAATTGCCGACGTGCCCACCTGCTCTATCAGTGCAAAGACAAATTAAATCAAGAAGAGATCCCTCATAAACGGTCAGAGCGGATACACGAAGCCCTCAGAAATGTTAAATTATTGATATGAAAGAGAAAAAAGGGGTAGGCATCAACCCTTTAGCTCAGATCCACTATATAGATCATCTCGCAGTAGTCTGCATCTTGATGGATATTCCCCTAATTTTTATCGATCCCAATGATTATGCTTTAGGAAAGAAGTATTATCCCGAGCTTCAAGCGGAGTTGATCGACTATCAGGATTTAACCCCCGAGCATCTGATCGCTAATTATGACGTTCTTTTTATGTCTGATTTATGGGACCGCAAAACCTTTCATGAGAAATACGCTCCATTAGAGAAAAAGTACAAAAAGAGTTTGCGTCACGTTCATTGTCCTCATGGATTTTCCGATAAAGGATTTTATCTTAAAAAGTGTGCTAACGAAGACATCGCATTGCTGTACGGTCAGAACATGATCGACCAGCTCAAGGAGTATGGCGTTTTTGCCGATTTAAACCGCTATGTCATTACAGGGAATTATCGATACACATTTTTCAAGAAGCACAGACAATTTTATGACGAGATTGTTGAGAAAGAGGTTCTTTCTAAACTTGCAAAGAAACAACCAATCATTCTGTATGCGCCAACATGGATGGATCTTGAAGAGTCGACAACATTTTTTGATGCTTATTCTTATGTTTTAGGGAATCTTCCGGACGATTACAATCTCATTGTGAAACTCCACCCTCGATTGGAACTTGATGATACGGCACACTACTACCATATTGTCGGTCGATTTGAAAACAAACCGAATATCGTTTTTCTTAAGGATTTCCCCTTAGTCTATCCTTTGTTGGCACACGCAGATATCTATCTTGGCGATATGTCTTCAGTAGGATACGACTTTCTTTCTTTCAATAAGCCGATGTTTTTCTTGAATAAACAGAAAAGAGATCCAAGGACAGATCGCGGACTTTACCTCTTTCGTTGCGGCATCGATATTAAGCCTGATGCTTATCCATTGCTCTACAAGTTTATGGAGGTTAATTTACCCAACGATAACGAGAAGTTTTCATCGATCCGTAATGATGTGTATGCTTACACATTTGGACAAGAGCGCCCATTTGCGGAGATCAAACAAGAAATCATAGAAGCATATACTGCTTCTTGTTGAAATTTGGACTTTTTGGCTGCTTCAAAGCCCCGGGATTGAAAAATCGTGTCGAGGGTCATATTGGCTAATATTACCCTCGACGCGATTTGTTCAATCGCGGGAGCTTTCAAGCTAGCCAAAATTTTCCAAATTTCAACTGGAACCAGTATATACTCAGAACTCCTAACAGCCTTTGTAAGCTTCAAGAGCTATTTTTGACTCTATTGAGTGGTCAACAATAGGCGCCGGATAGCCTTTGCAATGCGAGTGGTTTTCTTCTATATACCACTTATGGATTTTTGCTGCGGGAATAGCCGCAAGTTCGGGAATCCATTGCTTGATGTACGAGCAGTCTGGATCAAACTTCGCCGCCTGCAGCCAAGGGTTGAATATACGGAAATACGGCTGAGCATCGCACCCGGTGCTTGCAGCCCATTGCCAATTGCCATTATTGACAGCCGGATCGTAATCGATCAATGTTTGTGCAAAATATTTCTCTCCCCATCTCCAGTCAATATGGAGGTCTTTAACAAGAAAGCTGGCAACGATCATCCGGACCCGGTTATGCATAAACCCTGTAGCATTCATTTCTCTCATCCCTGCGTCGACGATAGGAAACCCTGTGATTCCCTGGCACCACTTTGCAAAGACCTCTTTATTATTGCTCCATTTAATTTTATCGAATTTATGGTGGAACGAAGTGAAAAATACCTGAGGGAAATAGAATACTATAGAGGTAAAAAAATCGCGCCAGTATAAGGAACGGATAAGTTCTGAAGAAGGGCCGAGTTGTCTTAATATAGTCCAATAAACCTCACGAGGAGAGCATGTTGTGAATTTTAGGTGGGATGAAAGGAGGGTCGTCCCCTTTATCGATGGAATGTCTCGGATCTCTTTATAGTCAGAAAATTTGTCTATATTTTTTAGGAGTGTTAAACCGTTTTTCCTTCCCCCATGGCTTTGTTCTTTTCGTGTTGGAAGGATTTTTTTATAGATTGTCGAGTCTTTGGCAAAGGGAATGGGAGTAGAATAATAGTTATGGTACGGGTTCTTTGCTGGTATAGGAATATCGAATTGGGAGGCATTTCGATAGAATGGGGTGAAGATAGCGTAAGGGTTCTTATCTGCTTTTAAAGTCGTTTCAGGAGGGTTTAGTAATAGATCATTGAAAGAGAGGAAAGGAATGCCTGCTTTTTTACATGACGTATTGATTTTATTGTCTCTTTTCATGCTGTAAGGGGTATAGTCGCGGTTGACAATCACCGCGTCGACATGGAGTTTTTGGATACACTCTTCGACTACAGCTTCAGGAACCCCATAGAATAGGTAAAGTTTCCCCCTTTTTGAAGCAATCTCATCTTCTAGGTCTTCTAAAGATTCGAGCATAAATTGCAGGCAATGGTTGCTCCGGTAAGGGTTATTCTCGATTTGTTCCGGGGTAAAAATAAAGCAAGGGATCACCTCTTTTGAGTTTTTTAACGCAAAAATCAGCCCAGTATTGTCTTCTAAGCGTAAGTCACGCCTGAAGATAAATAAAGCTCGTTGAAATTGAGTCGACATTAATACCCTGCTATGGCTCTTGCCATTTTTTTGAAAATAAATAGATGGAACGGAAGCAATATATACCAATAGAGACGGCCTAAAATTCCTTTTGGACGGAACGTTGCTTTTTGTTTGAGAAGCCATTTTCCATTTTTTTCTTCTACCTTGAACTCAAGCCAAGCTTCTCCTGGAACTTTCATTTCGGCAAAGAGTATCAGATTTATATTTTTTTTGTCAGCACGTAAGACTCTCCAAAAATCTATGGAGTCCCCCACCTGAATTTCTTTAGGGTGTCTTCTTCCACGATTTAAGCCGACGCCTCCAATGAGCTGATCGATAAGACCTCGAAGCTTCCACGTCCAATTTAACGCATAGTATCCGGTGTCGCCACCGATCTGCCAGATTCGTTGACGGACGGCCTCTTTAGAGTCCTTGATCAATAGATTTTTTTCGTCAGTCAAACATCCATCTTTTGGTACTTCTATATAATTTGCAATATTTGGATTAAGCCCCTTGATATCCCAAGAGTCCATCCATGTGGAAACAACCTCATTTTGGGCTATATTTTGGAAAGCCAATTCCAGGGCTTTTTTAAAGGATAGGCATTTGTGGGGGATGATCTTTTGGATCTCATTCAACTGTACGACAGAGTTTGTTTTGATGCTTTCAACCAAATAAAAACAGATGGAAAAACGAACGGAGGTGATGAAGACAAGCCAGAGGCTTGACAGACGAGGTGTCAGTAGAGGGACATCGAAGATATATCGTTTGAGATGTCTGAACGCGGAGTATTGGAGCAGCAACTCTTTAAATGTTAAGACTTCTGCTCCGCCGATATCGAAAATTTTGTTGTAACATTTCGTGTTGAGAAGTACATGTGAAAGGTAAAACAAGACATCTTGAATAGCGATGGGCTGACAAGGGGAATTGAGCCATTTTGGAGCGATCATGAAAGGCAGTTTTTCACAAAGATCTCTAATGATTTCAAAAGAGGCGCTTCCGGAGCCGATAATAATACTTGCTCTCAGGATAGTTGTCGGGATGGAACTTTTCTGTAAAATATCTTCGACCTCGAGTCTGGATTTAAGGTGCGGGGAGAGTTTTTCTTTGTCATTGATAATCCCCCCTAAGTAGATCAGTTGCTTTACCTGTGTGTTTTTCATCCAATCTACAAATTGTGTAGCAACCTCTACCTCTGTCTTCGTTAGGTCGCTGACAATTTCAGCCATGGAGTGGATCAAGTAGTAGGCTGCATCAATATTTTTTGGAAGGGTTTGCAATGTTTCAGGATTTCTTAAGTCGCCCCAGACGTAATTTAGGTTTGGTTTTTCTTCGGAAAAGACTTTTGTTCCGCGGATGCGGCATAAAGCGTAAACTTCATGACCCTGTTGTAAAAGAGTGCAAATTAACCTTTTTCCTACAAATCCGGTCGCTCCTGTAACGAGAATTTTCATGTTTACCTGATATTTAAGATCGTTTATACATGATTCTATATAAAATTACTGCATTTATTAGAAATAATATTATACACCGGAAACGCAAGTCTGGTTTGAATAGCTCCAAATAGGTTTTTATATGAGTTCTGTTTCACAAACAAGCGCTTCAACCTCTCATAAACCTCTTCAGGAGCATGAAGCCCATAATTCTTCGTCAGAAAGTTCTCACTCTTTAGTCCCATTATTTAATGGAGCTATAAATCCACCGGACGACGAAGATAAAGGTCATTTTGTCTCATTGTCTAATTTAGCCAGGCACTTTACTGAAGCAGTATCTAGCGGTTCGATTAAGAAAATCAAGGAACTGTCACCGTTTTTTATGTTTGTTCCAGATTCTTTATCGATAGTAGCAGAATACGGGACGCCTGAAATAGCCGATATTTTAATAAGCAAAACGAGATATGACTGCAAAAGTCTTTTTCTTGCCAAACAACAAGCCACTGAAAAAGATTCCTTGGCACTTGTTGAGAAACTAAATATGGAAATATTCAAGAAAATAGAAAAAGGGTATTTTGAAGATCTTGTTGATGTTTTGATGTTGTCGTCTATTGAAGATCGGAAAATTTTCACTGAGTGTATAAAAAAACATGGGTTTCTAGAGCAAATAATACCTGATCCTTTAGCTTCAACGATCTACGACACGATTAAAACCGGGAACATCAACGTTCTTGTAAAAGGGCAACTTTTTGAAGGGGACACATCGGACTTGCGATTAGATGAAGTCTTAACAACCTGCCTTAGTATTGCAGAGGCTAAAAAGCGGCGTGATATACAACTTTTTTTGTGTATTTTAAAAAAAACACCACTCTCTTCGCAACCTAAGGATTTATTGTTAGAAGCAATCAATGATGTTCTTAAACACCATTCAGAATCTATTTTACAAGAGTTACTACGAAGAGGGATTGTTGATTTAATCCCTTCTGAAGATCGTTTAATGCTCTTTGAAGAATTGTTTAAGCAGAGGCACAAGTGGTTTGAACTTTTGAGTGCATACAAATTTTGGGATTTTTCAACATTGTCTAAAGAAACAAAAGAACGTTGTGTAATGGAAAAGAATATCCCTGTTATAAAAATTCTAGAAGATAACAATCTGTTACAGGATATTCAGTGTCATCTATTGGTACAACCGTTTGAGTTAATCGTTCGAAATTTAAACAGTCTATACGAAATAAAGCTCAAACAAAATGAAGATCCGGAAGAATTAAATGATCTCATTGGTGAGTGCTCTCTATATGCAATGAAACTAATCGTTGTGGCTGTTTATAATGCAGAACAATTCCAATATTATTTAACTAACTCACCTTACGCACTAGCTATTTTTTCAAATAATTTCTGTAGCTCTTGAAA
>JBAWZJ010000145.1:0-5741 GCA_037143085.1 Parachlamydiaceae bacterium
TGTTCGCATTGTCCGGTCTCCGCAAGGAGAAAGCAAGCATGCCGATTGGGCTGTGGGTTTATTGCTTCTAGTAAGGTGGGGAGTTATCCCATGAGCTTCAATGGTTTCTTCGAAGCGATCGGCAGCGGGGTCGTTCCCGATCCTCCCAATAATCGTACAGTTGTGTCCAAGGCGTGCCAATCCTTTCAAGGTGTTAGCGCTGCTCCCCCCTGTAATGCATATTGGTTGATCTGAAGTTTGTGCTAAGATCCTTGTGAAAGAACGGTGGTCGACAATTGCAGAGCCTCCACGTTTCCCAGCAAACTCCTGAATAAAATCTTCGGTGACGAAGAGGAAATAGTCGATGACAGGAGTGCCAATCCCTAATATTTTATGCATGTTATGGATCCGTTGATGCTCTCTTGATCCAGAGGAGTCTATTAATGTAAGACCAGTTGGCATAAATGTATTCGACGCCGGAATAGACGGTATAGATTGCAGCGATAGAAACAATCGTTGTGCTTGTAGTATGTAGCGAGGCTGTACTTAACAGCCCGAGAGAGTGAGGGATCATCAATAAAAGGATAACAAATACAGCTATTCCTTGGATTACAGCTTTAATTTTACCGCTTGTCCTGGCAGCTAAAGCATAACCTTTAAGCGCACACACAGTCCTCAGAGTGCTGATAATCGAATCTCTGTACAATAAAACGAAGATGAGAACTACTGGAAGGTTTACAGGATCTAAGGTGAATGTCAAAAACATGGATGTTCTGGCTATACTATCAGCCATAGGATCTAAAACTTTTCCAAAGTCTGTAACTTGATTATATTTTCGTGCAAGATACCCGTCAAAAGCGTCAGAGAGTTCGGAAATGGTCAGTAAGGTGAGAAGAACGTACGGTAAAAGAATGTTATTGATATTGAAAAAGTCGTGTTCCAAATAAACCAGAAGGAAGAGTGGTGCAATTAGTATTCGTGAGAATGTAAAATAGTTTGCAATACCCAAGATAAACTCCAATATTTATTGGTAAGGATTGTAACAACAAAGGTTTCTTTCTGCAAGCATTTATAGCGAAAGTGTACCAAACATTATTTAAAAACTCACCTTACGCAAACGGAGCAACATTTCGGCTGAGCCAAAGCCTCGGGGTCGAGCTCGCGTGAGCGGCCTCATATTTTTAAATATTAGGTCGCTCAAGCGAGTTCGACCGCGAGAGCTTTCGCTTCAGCCCAAATGTCGCTCGGTTTGCGTAAGGTGAGTTAAAAATTAGCTTTTCTAGTGTGTCAAAACCTGGGTTTCGACGATCGGTCGAATCGAAGGAGCTTTCACGCTAGCCAAACAGTGCGCCACCGAATTAGTCTTGCTCTCGATTTACGTCCGATTTTGGCGCACCGATAGACTGATAGATTTCTATGTATTTCCCAGCGGGGAGATTCCAACTGAAATCGATGTTCATTCCTGCAATCATAAGTTTACGCCATTTATCGGGATCGTGAAACCAACATTCGATAGCTCTAGAAAGAGCAGATTCTATTCCGACAGTGTCAGGAAAATCAAATGTATATCCATTTCTTTCTTTATAAGGTTTTTCTGAAAAGTCAACATCAAATATTGTATCGGCAAGCCCTCCCGTTTTTCGAACAATTGGGATTGCCCCGTACTTTAATGCTATCATTTGGGTCAGTCCACAGGGTTCAAAAATTGAGGGAACGATGAACATATCTGATCCCGCAAAGATCATATGGGCTAGTTCTTCCTGATGATGGAGGATCAAATGGACATCTGGATTATTGGCGTAAAAGTTTTTCAATTCATGGAATTCGGCGTTGATAGAAGCGATTGGCGTGCTACCAAGAAGGACGAACTGTCCGCCTCGTTCGAGTGTGTATTTTAAGGCGTGTTTGATGAGGTCTATTCCCTTTTGAGGAACAAGGCGAGTGATGCAGCCGACAATAGGTTTGTGGTCCTCGCTCAGGCCTAATTTATCTCGCAAAATATTTTTGATGAACGCTTTTTTATCGATCGTGTTTTTATCTTTTTTATTTAAAGGCATTTCCCTAGAGGAGAAGTGAGTTGGTAGATACCTATCAACTTCAGGGTTCCAGTAGGAATAGTCAATGCCGTTGAGGACTCCAGTGAATTTGTTTTGATATTTTATGATCGTGGAGCTTAATCCTCGTCCACCTTCTACAGTGGTTACTTCTTTTGCGTAGTTAGGGGAGACCGTTGTGGTGAAGTTGGAGTAGACAATACCCCCTTTCAATAAATTGATACTCTTTGGTTGCTGATTGTCTTGAAGCTTTTCAGGGGTCAGGAGGGCAGTGCCGTTTAATCCGATTTTATCTAGGTCTGACGCGCTGCATTTTCCTTGATATTCGATATTGTGGATTGTAAAAACTATTTTTGGTTTGGTGTATCCCATGGGTTGGTACATTTCGAAATAGAGGGGGCTGACGGCGGATGTCTGCCAATCGTGTAGGTGGATGATGTCGGGGGTGATTTGTTGTTTAAACAAAAATTCGATTGCTGTGCGGGAGAAGTATAAATAGCGCTCGATATCATCTTCACAACCATAAAAGCAACCTCTGTCAAAAAAATGACGGGGGTGGTGAGGTTCAATGAAATAAACTTTGAGGTTTTCAACCCAACCCATCCAAACGGTGTTGTGAAACCATTCCCCTTGGTAATAGGACATGAGATCGAAAAATGCAATACTCATATCTCTGATTTGATCGCTATCCATGCAATCGTATTTGGGGATGATGATGTCAACATCGTGTCCTTTCCACGACTGTTCGCGAGAGAGTCCTAAAAGAACATCGGCGAGTCCGCCAACTTTTGCCAAAGGGGCCATTTCTGAAGCTATATGAACAATGTGCATGGTATTCACCGTTTAAGATGCAAGTATACCGAACGTGATTCAAAATTTAGCGTTTCTAGCGCACCTAATTTTGAATCACGTTCGGTATAGGGTTTCTAATGTTTTTTTTATTCTATAATAATACGAGTTGCTAGTCGACAGATATTCGCAG
Organism: Parachlamydiaceae bacterium; assembly: GCA_037143085.1. GTDB lineage: Bacteria > Chlamydiota > Chlamydiia > Chlamydiales > Parachlamydiaceae > JBAWVE01. The sequence continues at coordinate 3,016 of JBAWZJ010000145.1, forward strand.
CAGGTGGAGTTGCAGAGCTTCAGGTTGCTGTGAGGAAGCTTTCGGCATGTTTTTTAGGGGTTGAGTTGCGGAAATTTAAAAAAAAGAAAATTTTGTGGTTGCAAATAAATCATGGGAGGTAATAATATCTCATCTCTGTTGGCCACACGGTAATAGTTATTGGGGTGTCGCCAAGCGGTAAGGCAGCGGTTTTTGGTACCGCCATGCGGAGGTTCGAATCCTTCCACCCCAAATTGACCAAGTTGTAGAGAAAATTGTCCTTCGCTTTCGAGGTTAAATCCGGTAAAAACGCGGGTTAGTCTTCAGTGAGAGTTTTGCAATTTCCTCTGTAGCCTTTATTAAGGATGCTATGCACGATAGTCAGCCATTTCTGTTCTCCGGGTCTTCGCATCTGGATTTGGCGCAGGAGGTTGCGGATCAGCTAGGCACTAGGCTAGGTAAAGTGGCTATTGAGCGTTTCCCTGATGGAGAGATTTCTCTGCAGATTTTGGAAAACGTTCGAGGTCGTGATGTTTTTGTGTTTCAGACGATAGCTCTAGATCCGAATAATTTTCTGATGGAGCTGTTGATCTTGATCGATGCCTTAAAGAGGGCGTCAGCGCGATCTATCGCCGCGGTTATTCCTTATTACGGATACTGCAGGCAAGATCGTAAAGACAAGCCCCGGGTGCCGATCACTGCCAAGCTAGTCGCCAATATCCTCGTTAATTCCGGGGCGACACGGGTCCTGACAATGGACTTACATGCTGGGCAGTTACAAGGTTTTTTTGATATCCCTGTTGATAATATTGTCAGCAGGCCAATTTTAGTTGAGGCTATCAAAGGACTCAGCGACAATCAAATGGTTGTCGTTACTCCAGATATAGGTAGTGTAAAGTTGGCACGGGCTTACGCCCGGCAGCTTGGATGCGAGTTGGCTGTCGTTGATAAGTTAAGGGTGAGTGCGGAATGTGTTGATGCAGTCACTTTCATTGGGGATGTAAAAGGAAAAGATGTTCTTCTCGCTGACGATATTTGTTCCACAGCTGGAACTTTGACGTCAGCAGCGAAAGCGTGCCGAGAGAAGGGCGCCTCGAGAATCTTTGCTGCAGTCACTCACGGTTTATTTGTGGGGAATGCGCTGGAGCGGCTGGAAAACAGTCCGATCGAGGCGTTGTTAGTGAGCAATACTGTACCTGCTGCGGAGAGCGTTAAAAAATGCTCGAAAATTCGCATCATTTCAATTGCATCTCTTCTCTCTCAAGCTATTCGCTGTATCATTTCGAAAGAATCAATCTCGTCCTTATACGAAAATTTTTAATTTAGAGAGTCTCCCTTTTGAGACTCGATATTGGAGGAATAATGAAGCTGAAGGTCTTGAAAAGAGAACTACTGAAAAAAAGCGAGTCAAAAAAGATTCGTCGTGAAGGGAATATCCCTGCGGTCATCTACTCTGAAGGCAAAGAGTCTCAATCAATTATTGTTGATGGCTCAGAGTTTAGCAGCTTGCTGCGTTCAGTTGTTCCTGGCCGCCTGTCGACAACTATACTCACCCTAACGGATGAGCATGGCAAAGAACGGCGTGCGATTGTGAAAGATATCCAGTACCATGTGACATCGTACGATGTGATACACTTGGATTTCGAAGCCCTTTCCGACAAAATACCTGTAAGTCTGAACATTCCTGTTGAATGTTCTGGTGTTGTCGATTGCGCTGGGATCAAATTGGGCGGAGTTCTCCGTCAAGTTATCCGTTCCTTACGCGTTCGCTGTTTGCCAAAAGATATTCCTGTCTCTTTCGTCCTCGACGTGAGAAGCATGGTGCTCTATGATGTAAAACGACTTGCCGCACTGGAAATTCCGAAAACGGTAAGACCGATGGCAAACATGAATGAAGTAGCTATCATCATAGCTAAACGATAAAATTTAACGTAGTAGACCTGAAAATATAGGTCGGGAGAAGAAGTTTATGAGTCTAAAAGTGCAAAACCTCTATGAGGGAATGTATGTCATCAGCGCTACATTAAGCGATGATGCCCGGAACAAAGCGTTTCAAAAGATCCAAAACGGGATCACGCAGCGCGGTGGAGAGATCCTTAAGGTTCACGATCAAGGGCGTCGTCGCCTTGCATATGAGATCGATGGACACCGGGAAGGATACTATTATATTGTTTATTTCAATTTAACTCCCTCTGGCATAGCTGAGCTGTGGCAAGAGTATCATCTGAATGAAGATTTGATTCGTTTCATTACTCTACGAGCAGATGAAGTAATGGAAAAGATCGAGTTCAAAGTTTTAGAGGAGCAACAGTAAGATTATGATGCACAAAAAACCTGAAAGAACACAGCTGCCTCAAGCGCCAGAAGGCGTAGAATTTCGTGGAAGCTCCAGCAGAAGGCGTAAACGTTGTCCGTTTACAACGGCTGGAATTAAAACTATCGATTACAAAGATGTTAATACATTGAGTAATTTCATTACGGATCGTGGCAAAATTCTTCCTCGTCGTATTACGGGAGTTTCTGCTCACTACCAAAAGTTGCTAGTAGCAGCAATCAAGCGTGCGCGTCATGTGGCTCTATTGCCATTTGTTGCTGAAGTATAAGATTATTGAGGAGTAATAAAGTCATGGCAAATAAATTGCTATTAGTTCAAGACGTTGAACATCTCGGTCGCAGTGGCGACTTGGTTAGTGTAAAACAAGGGTTTGCAAGAAACTTTTTGCTGCCGAACGGCTTAGCTGTCATCG
>JBAWZJ010000146.1:0-5722 GCA_037143085.1 Parachlamydiaceae bacterium
ATTCAGACCGATTGGTGCTCCTGCTGCCAACTTTTGAATTTACTTCGGTATATCTGCTGTTAAGTCTTTCTTAAATGTTGGACTCATCGCCTTGTTATCTATATATGGAATTTCGTAATGTCGTGGTAAAAATACTATATTTTCTTTGCCGCGTTTAAGACCTTCTCCAACTAATATGTGCACAACATCACATTCGCTGCAATAATGCACGATACTTTTACAAAGCGATCTGTGAAAAGTTAGGCTGCATTATGCAGATTCTAGTTCATATGATTTTGTATCTTCAATGCATCCTCATAGGATTCCTTCTCTACGGATTTATTTGTAAAAGGATTTTGGATATTAGCAATTTTGTATTTTATAATGCCATCTACTAAGGAAATGCACCAAATATTTGGATCTAAAGTATCTTCATGCCTTGTATCAGAGTAAAATAATAACGTTAACTCAATATTTCTATAAGTAAATGGAAATTGAACTAAATAGGGTCTTAGTTCTTCAGAATCATTGATTTCATGAAGAAAGTCTGTTGTGCATTTGAGGATTAAATCTCTCCCTTCTTCTTTTGTAACCAAATGATTTAGAGTAAAATCTAGCATTATTGTTTTTATTGTTTTTTCGTCACCACTACCACTCAAGCCGACTCCGATAAAATCTAAATCATATTTAATTTTTAATTGTTCTACAATTCTACCTGAAATTTTATATGCCAATTTACCCCGTTCACTAATGCTTTGTTCTTGATTACAAGCGGCAGTGATGATAGACACAAGCATGAATAGAGACATTAAAACTATAATAATTTTCATGAAACCTTACTGATTTAAATATTTTTGAATTTTCTCTGTTAATACTTTCTTAAATGTTGGACTCGTCGCCTTGTGATCTATATATGGAGCTTTGCGATGTCGTGGTAAAAATACTATATTTTCTTTGCCGCGTTTAATACCCTCTCCAACTAATGTGTGCACAACATCACGTTCGCTGCAATAATGCACGATACTTTTGCAAAGCGAGTCATCAATAATTGTGGATGGACAATAGACAACCACTTCGATGCGTTGACGCAAGTTCTTATCATACGAGTCCAAAAAATTTCTATCATTTGTCACACCTTCGCTAAAACCTAACAGCAGCAAAGTGTCGTTAGGCGAAGTTGTGGCAAAGAAGTCATTACATTCGCTATGTAATTGGGAAACCACTCCGGTTTTTACCCAATTTTTACATGATTCATACCATCTGCGAACATCAGAAAACAAACTATATGTATCATTGTAAACAAGATGAACATGGTGGCCACCTGCATACTCAGAAAGCTTAGAAGCAGCTTCTAGCGCATCCTCTAAAGGGGTGTTCATTCCATTTGTATAGACAACACGTTTATTTGGCAAACTAAATTGACCAACAACATATGTCATGGCGATGTTTGTTTCTCGCTGCTTCACCCCAAAATAAGTTGCAGAAGTAACAGCAGTGGCTTTTACCTCTTTGTACGCCGAAGTTGCAAAACGTCCATCAAGATCGATATTATTAATGGGGTCGCCGTTGGCATAGGCGTAGAGGTCCAAACAAGAAGGGTGACTGACGGGATCTGGATTGAGGAAGCGACCTCCATTAGGATCGTAATAACGCGCTCCAAGCCAGATCAGTCCTGTCGGATCGACTCGCTTGCTCTGCCATGTGAGTGACAGTGCATAGGAAATTAAATCAGGAGTTTCGGATGATGGTGGGCCTGGTGTTGGGTAGTCTTTGTTCCAATGTGATGTCTGCGAACTGATGGCTGCAGTAAGGTTGTTTCGAATGTCGTGATGAAGAATTGCAATTTCACCGGTGGAATCTATAATAGCTTCGCATGTGGTTCCTCTATGCATTTTCCAGAACGTTGTTTTTTCATAAGAGATTCCAATTTCTTGAAATTCCTGTTCGGGGTCGTAGTAGGATGTCGTAACAACGGTCTTTCCTTTCGAATCCCAGATCCTCCCTTTGAATATGGGTGTATAATTTGTTCGAAGCCGTCTACCCAAAGCGTCGTAACAGGCTGTCCATTCATAGGTGTCACTCGTAACAGCACTGAGCCTTCCCCACGGATCCCAACTGAGCCTTTGATTGCCATGCGCAATAACCTGTCCCATGAGGTCATAAGCTATGTTACGTATTTTTGAGTCTGCAGATTCTTTGATGATCCTTTCAAATTTATCCAATCCCTCGCTTGTAATTTCTAAATTCGGCGCTGCAGTGAGAATGCCTCGTCCCGGCTTGTCAAAATCAAAGGTATAGCTATTGTCTTGAGCCGATTTAAGGTAACCTCGAGCAGTATAATTGTAAGCTGTGGAGCGAGTCTCAGGATAGGTTGAATCGTAGGAAGCAAGTTTGCCACTCGATGTCCACTGAAACGACTCACTATATGTGCTACCTTGTAGTTGAACATTGATGGCTTGTGGCAGTGCATAATCATTATACTGTATTCCCACAGAACTAAATGGAGTTGTCTTTTTGATGAGGGATCCACTTAAGGTATAGTCGTACGAAAGGTTTATACTATTTGAAGTAAGGGCTTGTAGACGCCCGCCTTGATAATGGAATGCTCGATGATGGTTTCCTATCTGCAAAGAACGGCTAGAAGGTGTCCAGTCCTGTTTCGTGTTTTGTATTGTAATTCCATTCAGGGAGATGATTTCGTGAATCAAACGTCCTGATTTATCATAGGAACGTTCGACTTTGGAAATATCTTTTCCAGATTCAGTTACAGAGCTGAGAAGATCTCGTGGATCATAGGTGTATGTGCGAGAATAATTTTCTACATGTTCTTCTGTAAGCCTTGAATGGATATCGTATGTGTATTGGTGAAGGCGATTCAATGGGTCTTTTGCCTGACTCAATAGACCATTTGTATATGAATATTCCCATCGTTGAAATGCTTCTCCATCCATCTCTTGCCACTCGGCGCATTTATGCCCTACTGAATCGTAATCAGCCTTCCACGTAAGATCGCCTGGCATGTGATAGGCAATTAGATTGGAGTCGGCATCATAGTCATAAGTGATGAGCGCGCCATCGGGAAGTTTTTTCTGAGTAAGACGTCTAAGAGGATCAAACTCTTGGTAAGTAATGTTGCCTTCTCCATCCACTGAAAGAACACAGTTGCCGCAGGCATCATAATGGTGAGTCGTGACTTTACTTCCTTGTTGAATGCTGACTGGCAATCCAAGGGTGTTTATCCAGGTCGTCATCACAATGTCGCCGTGAGTTTCTTCCGTCATACTTTGCGCTGGATATATCTTGTAATTGGATTGAGCAATGAGAGTTCCGTTAGAATCAAGAGTTTTACTTTCGGCGAGAGCGCCAGCTTCGTAGCGTTGAACGGTTTTTTCTCCACTTGGCAGTGTGCATACTATGGTATCGCCTTGATAATTCCAATTCGTAGTATCGCCATTCGAAGTTATTTCCGTTTTTATGCGATTCAGTAAATCATAAGTTTTCGTCCAAGTGAATCCGGCGCGGTCAGTCAACGAGATCAGATTCCCACGTGCATCGAATCGACGGACCTCGGTTAGTTCTCCTTGAGAACGTTTTTCTTCATAGGCTGCATCATCGTAGCGAATCGTTGATGTCATTCCTTGTCTTATCTCTTGAATCGGACGTCCCATAAAATCGTAAATATAGGAGTTTTCCGTACCATCTGGAAGCATTTCCGATTTCAAAAGGCCGTTGGTCGTGTAAGAACGGGTTGCGGCGACTCCACTTGGTGTTGTAACGGAAGCTACAAGACCTCCAGCTTCGTATGTAAATGTTGTGGTAAGGCCGTGTTTTGTTGAATGTGAGACTCTTCCCAATAAGTCGTTTTCGCAATAGGTGCAATTTCCAAGAGGATCGACCTCCTGAATCAATCGGCCGCAAGCGTCATATTCATAAAGAGTGTAAGCGATACTTGCTGGTTCCATCGAAGATCCATTGAACTGCGATAAATCCTTTCTGGAAGCTTTGAGGAGGCCGGCCGCATTATAATCCAAAAACAGCGTATTGTTAGGATCATCGCCCTGCTTCCAAATAAGTTCGTTATTGAGGTCGTAGCCGGCATGTGTCTGGGATACGATTTTTCCCGATGGAAGGGACATTGTGCTGCGATAGCAGTTTCCCGTGATATCGTATTCATTACGTTGTATCGAATCGTCGGTGATCAATTCTACGCATTGTCCCTGGTTATTATAGCGAAAATTTGTGATGACGTCAGGGTCATTCGTCCCTGTCTCTTGGATTTTTCTAATGGGAAAATCGCGGTCGTCATATTCGAATAAAGTGATTGCGCCAGATTCATTTTTTTTGCTGACCATCCCATGCGCGATATATTCGAGATCAATGAAAGAGATTAAGGTGTTATCTGCGTATCGTTCGATACGTTTTGGTAGATAGGGAGAGATAGAATCGTACGTGGTAAGAGTCTTTGTATTGAGCGTTTCTTCTTGAATGCAGAGGTCGTTAGCATCATAGGAAAAATGCTTGGAAACATAGGTGTCTCCTTTGCCTGTGAGATCATTGCCCGAAAGGGTAATTTCTGCGATATTTCCTCGGCTGTCATACAGGTGATTTGTTGAAAGTCCTCGTTTGTCTACGGATGTTTTCAGGCTGCGTGGATATCCTCCAAACTGATTCCACTGCTGGATTTGTTCTGTTTTTGCATCAAAGTATGTGTGGCTGTCAAGGAACCACGATTGTAAAGTTTGATGTCCTTCTGGATCGGTGATTTTATAGATCTGCTTGTTGTAAATTTTATACTCGGTGCAACCTCCTGCAGCGTCTGTTACTGTGGTCACAGCATCCGCATAAGTGAAGGCCGCACTTGTAATAATGTTCTGTTGGAGCCCAACAGGCGAGCGTTGTTCAACGACCTTGTTATCTTTATAGACGTTTTCTAATACCCGGCCATGAGGTTTGCTCTCTCGAATGATTCGATGAAAACGATCATAGTCATACGAAATGACAGCATCGTTTGGCAGCTTGACTGTGGCAAGGTTTCCTTGAGAATCATACGTATAAATGATTCTTCTACCATCTTTTGCGTAAGCTTTCGCGATTTTTCCACCATGGTTGTAGTCAAAGCAAAGAAATCCACCACTGGAACTTTCAATCCGTTTTAACAGTTCGTCTTCATAGGAAAATGTCAGTGTATTGCCTGCATGGTCCGACCAGGTCCTCAAGAGATTGTCGCGGAAAATACGTTCAGAGCCGTCTGTCCCATAAAGAATATAATCGTCGCGCTTCTCAATATAAGCATGGAATGGATTCGCTATGCTGCCCATCCCCTGTTGATTGAAATTGCGCAAATCGGGATTGTCCTCTGGGAGCACAATCCAGCGATTTTGACTGTCATCACGCCGATAAACAATGATAGTTCCATCTTGCTCCGAAACAAAAATCTTGTTTTCTTCTTCAAATAAATAGGGGTTAAGGCTCAATTTCCACCCGAAGCCAAAAATTCCGGGAAGGGGGTTTTGGCTGTTATAATTTCGACGGATTTCCAGTGGAAAAGGACCTGGGAGGTTGAGATCCACTTCGTCGACATAGAACGCCCCTGTCACAATATCAACGGGGTCGGCAACCATATCCCAAGCCGACTTGTGTTCTGGTCGTACATCAGCTTTCCATTGGGTAGTAATGGGTGCTGCCCATAAGGAATTATTCCACCATGTGTACGAATCGGTTGATTCATTCGTAAGTTTAAATA
>JBAWZJ010000147.1:0-5716 GCA_037143085.1 Parachlamydiaceae bacterium
AGTTATTGGTAATGATGCGACTATCACCTTTGCTGGATCCCAAGGAAATTTTGAGCTAAACGTATTCAAACCCGTGATCATTCATAATTTACTCCAATCGATTACTTTGTTATCTGACACATGCCACCACTTTACGGTATCTTTGATTGAAAAATTGGAACCCAATAAAAAGAAAATAGCTAAATATTTGAACGAATCCTTAATGCTTGTAACGGCATTAAGTCCGAAAATTGGCTATGACAAAGCAGCGAAACTAGCGCATTATGCCCTTGAACATGATCTTTCACTGAAAGAAGCATGTTTGAAACTAGGATTTCTCTCTGCAAAAGAATTTGATTCAGTTGTACAACCAGAAAAACTGTACCACACGTGATTCAACAATGAACACTTCTAACGTACTGTTTTTTGAATCACGCTCGGTATATCACTCTGTCAAAAGAATCCATAACGACGGTTGTAAGAATTCCTGTCAAAATACTTTCTCCAGCAATCTTTCCAAACCTATCCTCACCAAGAAAAATCCCCATAAATATTAAAAAAGGTACAGAGAGCATTATCCTTGATGGTAAATCAACTTTTTTCTTAAGAATAATTCCAGTTTGATTTTTCCCGTTATTTTCTGCTGTTCTCTCAAAATATTTATTAATTATTGAATCTTTAATAACGAATAAAATGGGAGAGGAACATAGCAGCGTTGCGTTCAAAGCTGTTTTTGCCACGGCCGTTATTAATTCAATATTTGATACCGCTTTATTTTGGTTATCTACATTGAAAAAATCCCAACCGATATCCATCAAGCCTTCGACAGACTCGATAAAAGAAACAGGGTATATATATGAGCCCCCTCGGGCAACATTACCGGCTTGATGACACGTTTCGCGAATCACACAACTGGCACCGTTATAGGTTCCTCTTAAAATGGTCATCGCATTCATAAAAACCTCAAAAATAATTAATAAAAACCGACTTTTGAATGACGTTCGGTATAACAATGGATTTGAAACAAAAAAAAATCAACTTAAAAAAAACACGTCAACCTGAAAAAATCTGTGTTTTCGAGGATTTCCAGCTATTTTTCACCATCACCCTCTTTTTGAATACTAATTTATTTAATTACCCATTATTAATTTCCATTAAAACTAAACACTATCTGACATAAAAAATCAAATAAAATTACAATAATACACCACTAGTATTAAATATTTTTTTATTTAGGTTTTTTTATGTTTAATAATTTCTCTCTTTTTTTGATGGATTTTTACCATCGCGCGTCGGAAGACTGTTTGAGTCAAAAAGAGACTCCGAGCACAACCTCACACACCTTTGATAATCGATCAATAGTAGCTATTGGTATTGGGGCTATAGCTATCTTTGTCGTTGCCTACAAATTGGCCACTTCGTCGCCGACACCGTTAGCTTTAACGAAAACACTGGCAAGCAAACCAAAACAACCGGTCGAGAACTCCGAACAATTATCAACAGGGAATCCTGTTATCCAAATACAATCAACCAATATTTCAATAAAACCATTAATCAATGAATGTCGTCAACTTCATATCCGTTATAATAATAATCGTCACATCCCCAGATTTCTAAGTCTACATAAACAACTGTGGGACGGATCTGAGACATATAAAAATTGTATACAAGAAGTCGAATTATTTAAAAAAGAATCTGTGACATTCATGGATCGTGATACTGCTGTAAAAAGCCTAAAATCTCGTGGAGATGTTATACTTGCAAAAAAAATAGAGACTTTTGAATTTCGCGCTTGTTGGTTAAACGAACTTAATGCCATCGTTTTTATGGAGCCTGAAGACTATTTAGATCATGACGTAGGATCTACCTGTTGTTTTGAATTATTAAATGCTATCAATCAAAAATCATTTGATGAAATTCATAAAGAAGCCTGTAAAGGGAAGTTTGCTAGCGAAGGAGGGTATCATGATCCAACAACTTCTGAAGAAGATGCTTTAGACAGAGCTTCGCAACTTTATGCTTATGCAATGGAAAATGTTGAAGCCCATGGTAGAACTCTTCATATCAAAATAATCAATGAAGCAATTAATCATGGAACTGTAGATTCTAGTTGGTCTTGGAATGAGGGGGAAACTTCTGAATTACCCCATAAATTATTTAATCAATCATTACTCTCTTCTTATGGTCAAGAACACTTTGAATATTGGAAACGTTCTTATAAAGAAATGATCCATCCTTCAATATTGCAAGACTCACAAGAGGTAGACAAAAAAGAAGCACTTAAAGAACGAATGAGAATTCTTAGCAGTAAGTGGTGAGCCGCACACAGAAAGAAACCTGATGGGGAATATAGTGGTTCCAGTTGAAAGTTGGAATTTGGCCTTGCTAGTATACTGTTTCACTTATAACCCTTGTCATTTGAATCGAAAAGCGGCTCAAAAGAACCCTAAATTCGACAGAAGAATCTTTTAGGTACACTCCCTAGTTTAAAAGAGGTTTTTTCTAATATCTGAAAAAAGATCATTTTCCCTTTTAGAGAAATCTTCCATTCTTGTAGGATCGTGTCTTTCCACCCCAAAAAAGGAACATTATATGCGCGAGTCGATATTTTTCGCTTCTATCCGCTCTTTCTTTATCGTCCTGTTCGGTGTTACCGGACTGTTCTTTGGAGCATTCCTCGTTGCTGCGATCTTCGGTATTTTTTCCTTATCAACAGATGGAATTCCAGACTTAAATTACACCTACACAACTGAAATCGAACCTAACGCTTCAGGTGTGCGCAAAATAGAGGTGGGGAATGTCCCTGTCATCTTAAAGTTAAATATCACAGGTGTCATCGGATTAGACTCCTTAAAACGAAAAGACATTAGTGAACTACTTATCGAATCACGTGAGCGCAGTCTTGCTGACGACAGGGTCAAAGCCATTTTATTATATATTGATTCTCCTGGCGGTACTGTCACAGACTCTGATGGAATCTACCACGCATTGATGGCCTATAAAGAAAAATACAAGGTTCCTGTATATGCATTCGTCGATGGACTCTGCGCGTCTGGAGGATATTATATCGCTGCAGCCGCAGATAAAATATTTGCAGGAGATACATGCCTTGTCGGAAGCGTCGGTGTTATCGGAGCTCAGGCGATGAACTTTTCTCAATTAATGGAAAAGATCGGGATCCAATCGATCACTCTATACGACGGTAAGGGAAAAGATAGCTTAAACCCCTTCAGACCTTGGCGCAAAGGGGAAGAAGAAAATATCCAGGCAGCAATCAATTATTATTACCAAATGTTTGTCAATATCGTCACAGACCATCGCCCATCTCTTAGCAAATCAAAACTTATCGACGACTACGGCGCCAGCGTCTATCCGGCTCCTATAGCAAAAGAACACGGATATATCGACGAAAGTGGATACACGGTAGAAAAAACTCTTCAAGAGATTCTTAAAGTGTTAAATATCGAAGACGATAAATACCAAGTAGTCTCTCTTGAAAACAAGAATTGGATTAACGAGCTCTTCCATAGCAAATTCGGACTTCTTCATGGTAAAGTCTCGCACCAAGTAGAACTTTTACCAGGGGTTCCATCAGAGCTATCAAATCAGTTTCTGTACTTATACCGCCCATAAACGACATGAAAAAAATTTTTATCATCGATGCCTCCGGCTATCTCTATAGCTCCTATTACGCTATTCGGAATATGTCGAACAGCAAAGGGGAATCGACGAATGCCTTGTTTGGATTTATCCGCTCGCTCTCAAAACTGATCAAAGATTTTCACCCGACAGAGATCGTTGCTGTCTTTGATGGTCCTCACAATGGAAAAAAAAGGGAGGCTATCTATCCAGAATACAAGGCACACCGGACGGCAGCTCCACAAGACCTTCCTTACCAGATCAATTGGGCTATGGATTTCTGTTCCCTGATGGGCATCCCCTTTCTGAATATCCCGGAAGTTGAGGCAGATGACACCATAGGAACAATTGCCGTCTGGGCTGAAAAACAAGGATCAACCTCTTATTTGTGTACAACAGATAAAGACATGGCACAACTTGTCAATGATCATGTTTTCATGCTCAACACACGAAAAGAAAACTTAATAATCGGGGCGAAAGAAGTTGAAGAAATATATGGGGTGCCTCCTTCCCAAATCATCGATCTCCTTTCAATGACCGGAGACGCTTCTGACAATGTCCCCGGCCTGCCAGGCATCGGCCCAAAAACTGCTGTGGCTTTATTGAAAGAACATGGATCTCTCGATGCTTTATTAGCACACCCCGAAAAGATCGCCGGAGAAAAAAAGCGAGTGATCATTGAAGAGAACAAAGATAAAGCTTTGTTAAGCCGACGTCTCGTTACCATAGACCTTTCGGTAGAGATCCCTCAAAACCCGAGTTTTTATGCATTGAAGTCGCCTGATATTTCAAAGCTTAAAGCCTTTTACTCCTCGATGAATTTCAACACCCTCCTAAAGGAGCTAGAAACAACGGATGTTCTTGTATCTACAGGAATTCCTCTATCGAATGAGAAACATGTCCAAGGGGAACTTCCCTTGTTTAAAGAAAACTACATCCTTGTTGATGATGAAAAATCTTTAGATGATTTAATCGCGCTATTAAGCAAGCAAAAAGAAATCTGTTTTGACACTGAAACAACAGACATACGCCCACTCAGAGCGGAACTTGTAGGTATTGGTTTTGGAATCTCCTCTCACACAGCTTGGTATGTCCCTGCCAATGGAAATCTTGGACTAAAACGTGTCTTAGAGGCTATTTCTCCTTTATTTAAAAATCCCAATATCGGCTTTTATGGACATAACGTAAAATATGACTATCACGTTTTATGCAATCATGGAATCGTCGTCGCCAATATCTGTTTTGATACTTTAGTTGCTTCCTATCTCCTAAACTCCCACAACAGGCAACACTCTTTAGACATCCTTTCATTGCAGTATTTCGGCAAAGTTAAAATCCCCACAAGCGACCTGATCGGCAAGGGAAAAAATGCGATCACGATGCGCGAGGTGCCAATAGAAAGGGTTTCCACCTATTGTTGCGAAGATGTTGATTTTACATGCCGTCTCAAATGCGTTTTAGAAGCGGAATTACGAGACCGCAACTTAAACAAAATCATGGAAACTATAGAACTTCCTCTCCTAAAGGTCCTTGCCGGAATGGAGAGGCATGGTATCTACCTTGATGTTCCTGTATTGCAACACACGGGAATCTCGATTCTTGAGCAGATAAAACAGCTAGAACAAAAAATATATACGCTCGCGGGAAAAGAATTTAACATCAACTCAACTAAGCAGCTCAGCGATGTCCTACAAAACACGATGAATATTGTCCTCCAGAAAAAGACTGCTACAGGTCACTCAACAAATGCGGAGGTCCTTGAAAGTCTTGCGGAACAGCACCCTATCGCCACAGAAATATTAGAATATCGCTCCCTCGAAAAACTCCGTTCAACATATATTGAAAGCCTTCCGGATGAAGTAAACCCGAACACACACAGAATTCATTGTACCTTCAATCAATCTGTTACCGCAACGGGCCGTCTATCATGCCAAGATCCTAATTTGCAAAACATCCCTGTTAGAACAGAAGTCGGAAGTAAGATCCGAGAGGCGTTCCGCCCGCAACTCGATGGGTGGAGCTACCTTTCTGCCGACTACTCACAAATAGAACTGAGGCTATTAGCCCATTTTAGTGAAGATCCTAACATGATCAAAGC
>JBAWZJ010000148.1:0-5629 GCA_037143085.1 Parachlamydiaceae bacterium
CTACACCACAGCTAAATTATCCGCAAAACAATTTTTGAAAGACGTTCGGTATAGACTTGATAAGGGTGGTTTAGCTGCCGCTTTTCCAGAATTAGTTCCTATCATTGTTCACAATGATCCCAAATTACAAAAGAAACTCGAAGAGAAAAAACAAAGTGATTTAGGCTTCGCAGCTTTACTGAAGGGAAAATAATAATTCTATTTGATTTTGCTTCCACAAAGGGTTAAGATGCCTTCTGAGGTTCTGAACTCATTAGACCTCTTGCATAATTCAGGTTCTGTCGATTTCGGGGTTCTTTTGAGCCTATTTTCGACTTCAAATCACAGGGGCAATATCAATTTTCGTATATGGCCCCTGCAATTTGAATCGAAAATAGGCCAAAACAATTCCCAAAATCGACGAATCCTGAATTATGCAAGAAGTCTATTTAACAGGCATCACCCATCATGGATTCGTTTGACTTGCGCTTATGGAACGGGTTTGCTCCAGCCGGAGGCAATACCTCCATTCCTGCAATTATTGATCAGGTCACTATTGATTCTAGACGGATCGACTCCCCTTTATCCCTCTTTGTCGCTCTTGAAGGAACGAGAAGCAATGGACACGACTTCATCCCCCAAGCCGTAGAATCGGGCGCCCGTTTTGTCGTAGCAAAGAAAGGATGGAAAACCGACAGCCCGCTTGACGCAGCGACTATTCTATTCGTCGATGACCCTCTTAAAGCATTTCAAGAGATCGCTGGAGCGTACCGAAAAGAGTTACCGTGCCGCGTCATCGCAATTGCCGGATCTCACGGCAAGACAATGGTCAAAGACTTACTGCATGACATTCTAGCCTCTAACAATTCTATAGGCGCATCACCAGAGAGCTTTAACAGTCAAGTAGGCGTTCCCTTAAGTCTTTTCACCATGAACAAAAAACACGCAATAGCCTTGATAGAAACTGGAATTTCTCAAGAAAATGAGATGGATGCCTTAAACAAGATCGTTGCACCCGACTGCGCCATCATCACACATATCGAAAAAAAGCACCTGTCAACGCTTGGAAACTTAGAAACAGCGGCAAGGGAGATCCTTAAAATTATCCCTCCTTCGCACAAAAAACAATGGGCTCTCCTCCCAAAAAACCAATACACCTCCTCTTTGAAAGATGATACCCATTTCTGGACCGACCCATCCCCCACTCTTCCTCACGCTCTCTTCTGTTCAGAGGAGTTCGATGCTAAAATGAAATATCAGATCCATTTCCCCGATGGAAAGCGCTATGATGGGGCTATTTCCTCCGGATTTTACTACTTCCTTGATCTTCTCAATATCACAACAAAAGCTGCGTGGCTCCTTGGAGCCTCATCAGATCAAATCAGCCGCGCACTTTCTACCTATAATCCGGAGCCCTCGCGGACGGAAATATGGAAATCGGAGATCGGTACAACATTCATTAATGACACGTATTGTTCCGACCCTCAGTCGGTCGACTGTGCCCTTACACACCTTCAACAGCCTCATAAGGAAGGACGTAAATTTTTCCTATTTGGAGGGATGCGGAGTCAAAGCAAACATGTCAATAACGACTACAAAAGGATCGCCTCGGCTATTGTACAGACAAAAGTCGACTCTCTTATCCTTTTCGGAGATCACGACTTTGCCCCATTGGTTGAGATCGGCGGTATTGTTGTCCCCGACTACAAAACAGCATTGGAACGGATCGCTTCGGAGGTGAGGCAAGATGATATCGTATTGATCAAAGGTGACAGAAAGCAGCCTTTGGAAAAGCTGATGGAATCATTCAACGGCTCTATAAGTAGCAACCTATCGATCATCAACTTAGCGGCCATTGACGAAAATATCAAAACCATTCGCCATAAGATGGCAAAAAATACCCGCCTAATGATGATTGTAAAGGCGTTAGCTTATGGAACGGATGCGATGCAGATGGCGACATTTCTACGGACATGTGGTGTCGACATCCTTGGCGTGTCGTACGTCGATGAAGGCGTTGCCCTGAAACGAGCCGGAGTTTCTCAGTCAATATTTGTCATCAATGCAGCAATCTACGAGGCTGCAAAAATTGTCACATGGGACTTAGAAGTGGGTATCAGCGATGCCGATGCCATCGAAACACTTGCCGCTGAAGCAGCAAAGAAAGAGAAAAAGATCAAAGTACACCTACACGTCAATACCGGAATGGGACGCTTTGGCTGTCGACCGGAAGAAGCGTTGACACTTGCCCAAAAGATTTGCGACTCCCCCTCTTTGATTCTTGAAGGAGTGATGACCCATTTTGCCTGCGCAGACGATCCCGCTCAAGATTCTTTTACATACACGCAAATAGAGTGTTTCGAAAACGTCATCGGCCAGCTACAAGATCATGGGATCGACCCTCCATGGAAACACGCAGCAAACTCAGCCGGAGTATTGCGATTTGATTTTTTTAGGTTAAAGGACTGTTCAAAATTAGATTGTACAGTTAGGCTGAGCCAAAGCCCCGGGGTTGACCTATCGGAAACAACCCAATATGATAATATGGGGAAGTTTCCGATAGATCAACCGCGGGAGCTTTCGCTCAGTCCAACTGTGCAATCTAATTTTGAACAGTCCCTAAATATGGTACGTGTGGGATTAGCGATGTATGGTCTACACTCTTCCGCTGCAACACGAGACGCATTGCAACTTCGCTTGGCATTATCACTCACATCACGTATTGTGGGGATCAATGTGTGTAACAAGGGTGAGACGATAAGCTACGGTAGAAGTTACGCGGTGCAACGGGATAGCCAACGGATCGCCGTCCTACCGATAGGCTACTTCGATGGACTGCACCGAAGCTATAGCGGAAAAAGCAGCGTGATCATCCGCGGCCAAAAAGCCCCGATGGTAGGAAAGATTTGCATGGATTTTATGATGGTCGATGTTACTGATATTCCCAATGCAATGCCGGGAGATCCCGTCTTGATTTTTGGTGAGGATGAGTACGGCAACTACCTCTCTCCTGAGGAGTTGGCAACATCCGGCGACTCGATCATCCATGAATTGATCACATGCCTTGGACCGCGCATCCAACGGGTATTCGTTTATGAAGAGACGATTTCAAATTGAGAGGTTAAGATGAAACAATCGCAAAAAGATTATGACAATTTATATGAGTTAGGACTACACATCCAGACATTGACAGGCGTCAGCCAGCTGCTGGAATGGGACCAAGAGACATACATGCCTCCCGGTGCGGCAGGAATCCGAGCTTCTCAGGTGGAGACACTTTCAGGAATCATCCATGAAGCTAAAACAGGAAAGAAATTCACTGCGTTACTAGACAAACTGATCGACATCAAAACAGGCGTTGTTAAGGGTAAAGGGCTATCCTCCGAGCAAAATGCAGCCCTTAGGGAATGGCGCCGCGACTACATCAAAGAGAAGGCATTACCAAAGAAGTTTGTTACCGAATTGGCAAAGCTCACATCCCAATCGATACTTGCTTGGCGCGAAGCGAAACAACACAATACCTTCCACACCTTCGCCCCTTATCTCAAACGATTGGTTGAGTTGGAGAGGAAGAAGGCAGAATTTATAGGATACCAAGATCACCCCTATGATGCTCTGCTCGACCTGTACGAACCTGGAGCGACAACTAAAGCTGTCGGTACCCTCTTTGCTTCACTAAAGAAATCGATCAACCTACTTCTTAAAAAAATTGATTCCGCAAAACAGGTTGATGACAGCTTTCTTCATGGGAAATTTTCTACAGACAAACAGCTTGCTTTTTCGAATAAACTACTGAAAGATGTAGGATACAACTTCGATCACGGACGCCTCGACATCTCCGCCCACCCTTTCTCATCGGCACCGCATCCTACAGATAGCAGGATCACGACAAGGATACACCCGACATCACTGATCAACTGCATCTCAACAGTTCTGCACGAAGTTGGCCACGCCCTTTATGAGATGGGACTCCCCACAGCGCACTACGGATCACCCCTCGGCAGCGCTGTCTCATTAGGTATCCATGAAAGTCAATCACGCTGGTGGGAAACGCGTATTGGGCAGAGCAAAGCTTTCTGGAAACATTACCTCCCCCTTCTGAAGAAGGAATTCCCCGGAAAAATTGATAGCGCCTCGTTGGATACCTTCTATAAAGGCGTTAATAAGGTGGAACCTTCGTTCATACGCGTTGATGCTGACGAGGTGACATATCCATTGCATGTGATCCTCAGGTTTGAGCTCGAAAAAGCTCTCATTGAAGGATCCCTTAAAGCAGAGGATGTGCCGGATGCGTGGAACAAAAAAATGAAAGAACTCCTTGGCGTTGTTCCCTCAAAAGATTCTGAAGGTTGCCTACAAGACATCCACTGGGCAATGGGAGGTTTTGGCTATTTTCCAACATACACCCTTGGGAATCTTTATGCAGCACACCTGTTCGAAGCATTTTCTAAAAAACATCCCGACTGGGAAAAACGTGTTGCAGCCGGCGAGTTACGATTTATAACGGAATGGCTCCATGAAGCAATCCACAAGCACGGCAGACGCTATTCCTCAGATGAGCTATTGAAAATGGCGACGGGGAAAAAGTTTAGTGCGGATGCATATGTCCGTTACTTAGAAAAAAAATATGCTGAGGTTTATAAATTATAACAAAGGTGAGTATATGTTTGCACAATCTGAGATCACACCAACAGACACAACACAGGTTGTTTTACGCAGAACAAACACACCACACCCAAGAGAATTCCGTAGATCGTTGCCCATCGTGAACCATTCATCGGATATCCTTACCTCTGTATCTTCATCGATCGATAGTAGGGAAGAACGTCAACGCAAAGTAACTTTCAGGCTTTCGGTAAGAGATACGTGTATCTATCTTGCTCCCCTTAAAACATCTTCAAGCGACCCTCAACTTTTTCCACAAGACCTTCAAGACCTCATAAAAAAAACAACAGAGCTAACCTCTTACCTTTCTCCAAAAAACCTTATCACGCTCAATTATACCGAACTCGCAGAGATACTGCCTAAAACGCTACAACAAGCATCAGAGCACATCAATGATTTCCTTGAGCAACATAAAGAACCCTCTAATTCCTGTTTCAAACGAACTCGGCATAAAAAGTTGATCTCTTTTAAAAAAACGATAGAGCCTATAATCATCCGCTCGCCGATCTTATTAACCAATGACATCGCTTACAAAAAAATACAGAATATTATAAATAAAATTCCGACCGACCGCTACATATCTCTTCTAGGATCGCTCGCTGCGTGCATTCTTAATAACGACCTCTTTACACACCAAGGGGCCTTTAGACTTTCCGGAAACGAACAGCTAATTTCCCTCCCTGAGCTTAAGCTCTATCTGCTATGCAAAACAAACTCGGTAACAGATGATGCAACAGAAGAAATATTAGCCAAAAACCTACCCATAGGTGCCAACAACACAATTTTGACGATCTTCAAAAGAGTGTTAACACGCATTGAAAGATCGGTGATTAAAAGAAAACCTCCAAAAATAAGTCTTTCGAACCCATCGGGACGCTACTCCTCACACCAAGAACGACGGATCATCAACAAACTCTCGTCTCAACAATATGCCTTCAGCAAAATAACTTTACTCATTGAGAAAATACTCGAAACACAATCTGTC
>JBAWZJ010000149.1:0-5587 GCA_037143085.1 Parachlamydiaceae bacterium
CAATCTATTCCATTATTTTTGAAAAATTAAGCAAATCCAATCTAGAAAAAGTTTTACACCTCACTTTATTAAATAAATGTTTTGATGATTTTAACAAGATTTTTCTTTCTTCAAATCCCCAAGAAACACGGAACGAATCACTAAGATCTGATATCGTGAATTATTTGATCAAGTCAAGTATTTCTGCTAAAAATCTAGAAAAAACAGAAGAATACTTTCAACTGCAAGATCAACTGAAATTATCATCAACAATCAATGATGCATATCCGATTTTGGAGATGTATGCAGTTGAAGGAAATCTAAGTAAAATAGACCTTTTTTTATCAAAATATTACCCAAAACTAAAATTAACAACATCTTCAGGAGATACAACACCTGTACAAATTCTTAGATTCGTGGCGAGCAAGGCAAGCAAGCAAACTCCTCCTATCAAATTTTCAGATCTAATAAAGGAAATCAACAAGGGCTCTTATGAGAATCTTGACTATTTCGCTAAATTTTGTGGCTTTATTGGCGACTTTGAAACAGCTAAAAGCCTTTTAAACAACTATTCTAAAAACCAGCAAACACCACAAAAAACATTAACATTATTAAAATTTTCTTTTTTCAATGCAGCAATTAAAAAAATAGAGAAACTGAAAGCTGAACAAGGGGAACAGTTACCCAAGGAACTAATGAAGAGAAAAGAAAGTCTTCCAGCACAAGAAAAAAAGTTTACTGAAGAGGATGTAATCAAAGCCATCAAAGAAATGTTTGGAAACTTACAAGACAACGAGAAACGCGGTTATGCAGACGCTTACATTGATTGCTTGGTCGCTAAAGGTGATATAGACGAAGCCCAAAAATTTTATAATCTCTATTTTACCCCTAAAATAATCGAAAATTGTAAGCTTGATTGCCACGAATTAAGCTGTGCTGTTGCTGCTATACAGGCATTGTGTTTTATTCAAACAGCTAATTCTTTGCCTATCCCCATTGTTACTGGAAAAGGTCACCATAGTACCGGAGAAGCTCCTTTTAAAATGAAGAATTTCATGACTTTATTTTTAAAAGGACAAGGCTTTAAAGTCGAAAATGACCGTAAAAACCAAGGAATGATATGGGTTTCTCTGGAAGATGAAGCCTATTCTACATCAGAAACAACCAGGACCCCTTCTCCACCTCCTAGCTCTAAAGAGATTGAACATTCTCTTAGCTCAATTTTAGGTCGTGGTGCTCAAAGGAAATTCAAGGATGATCTAACTGATGATGAGGAGGAAGTTGATGTATCACCAAATGAACTAAAACAACGAGCAGAGCGTGTAACACAGGAGTTCTTACATTTAACACCATCTATGAAATCACCAGAAGTACGTTCTAATTCACTGCTTTCCCCCGGCTTTGATAACAATTCTTCCCGCTCTTCCAAACCATCTTCTCCCACTTATTCTTCAAATGAAACCAAACAAAAAACAACCTTTATTGTCGGACAGAATTTTCAAGAACAAGGAAAAAGCGAACCATTGACACCATCGACACTTCTCTCGAGAAAAATGTCTTTTTTATCTCCAGACCTCGACGATTTTCTTGCTCAAAAGGAAAATGTCACATTACAAGAAAGTGGAGCAACCCTATCACCCCCTAATGAAGCTAACAGTTTTACCTCACCTTCGCCGGAACAATTGAGAGAAATGGTTAATATCGATTATCCACGCCTCTCAGTCGATTCAACAGAAGAAACCGTCAGTATCGAATCTGAAAAGACAAAAGAAGAACAACCTTTAGGATTAGACGTGACACCTCAAGATGATTTCCTGTCCAGAGCCCCCTCCCCTCCTAATACTGAGCTAGAAAGAAGTTCGAGTGTTAGTATACCTTTAAGTGACGTTGAAAATTCCAACAAACCATCACCATTAAATTTAACGGCGCTTAAAGTGATGGCTTTTTCTATAGCTCTACTTACGCTCGCAAAGATTGCGTTAACATTTAATAAACAAAACGAAGACCATGCATAAAAAACACCTTTTAAACATAAGTTTTTATTTTTTAAAAAAACAAACAACACTTGCTCTACCATAAAACAAAAAAAAAACATTTATAAAAAGATACATTAAAACGTTTAGATCAAAAAAATGTAAAAGTGGAAAAGATCGCACTGGAGTGGAGACAAGTAGGTCTTTAACAGAAGAAACCTGCAGTAGAGATGACTTGATTAGAAAAAAAGACCTCCAAGAAGAACTTCTTGCGGGTAATTCTTACCAAATTACAGGGTTGAATACGGGAAAAGGCAATGGATACGCTTTCAACATCTTCCAACAATCTTTCCTTCCAAGCGAACTTACCCCCCCTCCCGGTCTCTGTGGGCACGTCGAGTCTTAGATTACAAACGTTTGGTGCAATGTTTCGCTCGCTTCAAAGGAACTTCGTTAAAGACGGAGTGATTAACATTTTCTCTATTTTGACACCACGCTAGCAAAGTCAGGAGTTCTGAATTTTCTTTACCCTACTAAAACCTGTAATTCCGCTTGCACAACTAAACCATTAAATGGTAGCATTGCTTCTCGCTCCCTTTTATCTATGCACCGATAGCTCAATCGGATAGAGTACCCGGCTTCGAACCGGGTGGTTAGAGGTTCGAACCCTCTTCGGTGCATTACTTCCAGTATTTCTTACGAGGTCGCTTGAAGACAGAAGGCGTCATAGTTAATTCCCTACCATTTCAGGACAACGACTGCATCCTTTCATTATTCACTCCGAACGAAGGGTTGATTAAACTATTCTCTAAGGGTGCCTACAACAATAAAAAAAGAAGCGCTCCATCGCCTCTAATGATCGTAGAAGCTGTCTATACAAAAGGACGCTCTGAACTATTTCGCTGTCAAGAAATCACTCCAATAAACAGTCTCATAAACCTCAGAAACGATTTAGCAACATTGCAAGCGGGCTGCGACATGCTGCAAGCCATCTCACTCACACAACATCCAGAAAAACCTGCTCCTGAACTTTATCAACTTTTACTGGCATATCTTCACAAACTTCCATTAACAACTTCTCCGACAACCATATCTACAAGCTTTAGACTCAAACTTCTCCGTTACGAAGGACTTCTAGGTATGTTATCTCACTGTTCCGTGTGCGCAACCCCCTTACGCCACGTCTGGATACAGGAGGGAGAAGCTTTTTGCGGACTCCACGCAAACGCGACAACCCCCTCTCTACTTGAAGGTGAACGGCATATTATTGAAATATTGATGTTCAGTCGAGATTTTTCACAGTTAGCAGCGACCGTTACCCCCCATTTGTTGGTAGAAAAAATAAAAAAACTGTTCGAAGAAAGAATATCTTGAGTTTTTTGTTGCAGAGATTTTATGGATAATGATAAGATCTGACTCTTAAATTCGTAAGCGAGAGTGGCGGAATTGGTATACGCGCTACTTTGAGGTGGTAGTGAGGGTTTCCTCGTGGGGGTTCAAGTCCCCCCTTTCGCATCTTTCTTTTTTCTCTTGATTGTGATATGATGATATCACGGTTCGTAAATCCTTAAAATACAGTGTGTGACTTATGGATTGCTGTGCCTTTTGTACAGCCCAAGCGTACGCCATCAAGCCTCTTTATGAGGTGATGCGCGTTACCTATAAAACAACCCTCTATAGAGATGTTGTCCATGTCGTGATCGACAAAAATGACAATCGCCCACCATGCGATGTCTTTTTTTTCCCCTACGGTGTTTCCGTATTTTGGGGTTTGGAGAACACAGAGGGATTAAAATTCCTCAAAGAGGAAGCTGCAGCTTTTGAACAAAATCCAAAAGCCGATATCGAAACAGATATTTTTACCTATGTCCATGGAGAAACGCATAAAATTGCTGATGATGAAATCAGCCTTCCCAATCACGATATTTTAACAAAATTGGCTATCTCACAAGGAATTGCTCAGTCTGTTAAGCTCGGAACGTTCGAAACATCGATACAAAAAACGTTCAAACTGACCAAGCAAATACCTGAAGACCTAGCTAAATATGGAAAGATATCACTTTCTAGGAAAGAGATCCGAAGAAAGATGGGAGAGTTGTTCATCGAAAGAAACTCCATTAACCTTCATATGGATATTCTAGATACCCCTGAATTTTTCTGGGAATATCCTGAATTAGAGCCGTTATATATCATGACGGCAAACTATTTAGATATACGAACGCGTGTTGAAGTTCTTAACCAACGTCTTAATGTCATTCACGGTCTATTTGAGATGTTAGGAACAGAATTGAACCACTTGCATTCGAGCCGGTTAGAATTAACCATCGTCTGTTTGATCGTTATCGAAGTATTGATATCCCTATTAATCAATGTCTTGCATATCATATGAAGACTGTAGCGATAGGACTTGTCAAGCTATACCAGCTGTGCATATCCCCTTTTATCGGGGATGTGTGCCGCTTTAATCCTTCATGCTCGAATTACGCCATTAATGTCTTAAAAACACACGGTTTCCTTAAAGGAAGCTGGATGGCTCTAAAGCGAATCGTCAGTTGCAACCCTTGGTTTTAAGGACGTACGCGTTTTACGGGGCTTACGAGGCGGAACAAATTCCTCTTCTTGCAACAATAGCATCTCCTCAGCGATATTCCCTCATAACCGTTAACTTATACTCAAAAATAGAGATTTTTCGCGCAACTAGAAATGTCAATTTTTGAATCCATTTTGGTTTAACATCGTTGAATAACGAGAACGATGTTACCATCCGGGACTTATTATCCCCAAGAGAACGCAAAAACTGGGTATTTAACGGGAAGGCGCTATTAAAAGCGAGTTTTTAAGTTCACTTCGGGATAAATTAAACCCACATTTATGGAGATATTTATGTCTTGGCCTAGCAATGGTGGTCTGGTTCTTCCAAGGAACTACTCTTTACAGCACTACGAACGTGACGAAACTTGTGTTGCAGTGGAGATTAGCCCAAACGTCATAGCATCTTTAGAAGCGTGGGATCGAAATCCTCGAGCTCAAGGCAAGAAACAAGAGGCTATAGATTATATTAAGAAAGTGATAAGCAGCACTCCCATAACAGATCCTGTTAATTTAAATTTATCACAACTGGACCTCAACATGTTACCTCCTTTAGATGTCTTTGGAGACTACCTGAAGGAGGTTGATATTTCACATAACCTTTTGGAAGACTTTCCTGAAGAACTTGAAAGCTTCCGAAATTTACTATCTCTTGATATTTCTCACAATCGGCTGGAACACCTACCGGAAAGTCTAATTCGTTGCCAGAGGCTAACCAACCTTAATCTAGCGCATAACACTTTGAGAGCTCTTCCTCATAATATAGGAGCATTGAGTACATTGCAAGAACTCGACGTGAGGTCCAATCAACTAGAAAGCCTTCCTCAAACTATTGGAGACCTTAGTGAATTAACCTCATTAATCGTGCCTTGTAACCACTTAAAAGAACTTCCAAGCTCGATGGGCAATTTAAAAAAGTTGAAAATTTTTTATGCTCAAAGCAACCAGTTGACAACTCTTCCCGACGATTTTTTTGATATAACTGACTCATCTTACGCAAACGGAGCAACATTTCGGCTGAGCCAAAGCCTCGGGGTCGAGCTCGC
>JBAWZJ010000150.1:0-5553 GCA_037143085.1 Parachlamydiaceae bacterium
ATCAAAAGTCTCTACGAAACTGCGGAGCTCGGAAGCGGGGTGCAGCAGGAGGCTGAATTGGCTAAAATACACTCGCTAATCGAAGGAGTGCGTCAACAAAAACGGACGGTGCTGACTGAAGCGGAATCAAAATGTCTGCTAAGCTATTGCGGGATTCCCGTCGTCGAAACAGTTGTTGCGAGCAATAGAGATGAAGCGGTTGAGGCTGCAAAGAAAATAGGGTTTCCTATAGTACTAAAGGTTTTTTCAGAGACAATCACACATAAAACAGATGTCGGCGGGGTAAAGCTTGGGCTCGGCTCGATCGATGATGTTGTGAAAGCTTTTGAGGAGATCAAAGAGAGCGTGTCGCGTCTTGTGGGGCCGGAACACTTCGCCGGGGTGACGGTTCAGAAGATGGTTCCTAGAAAAGGGTATGAGCTCATTCTAGGGAGCTCCACGGATCCTCAATTCGGTCCTGTACTTCTCTTCGGCGCGGGGGGACAGCTCGTCGAGGTTCTAAAAGACAGTGCTTTGGCTCTTCCTCCTCTAACAAAAATGTTAACGCGGCGTCTTATGGAGAAAACAAGGATTTATGAGGCGTTGAAGGGTGTGAGAGGTCAAAAGGTTGTCGATATCGATGCTTTGGAAAATATCCTGATCAATTTCTCTAGAATGATTGTTGAAAATCCGCGGATTAAAGAGTGTGACATCAATCCTTTGCTAGCATCTCATGATGAGATCATCGCTCTAGACGCCCGTGTGATTTTGCATGGAGAGGATGTCCTTGACAGTGAGCTGCCACGTCCTGCTATCCGCCCCTACCCCATTAACTATATCTCATCGATTAAATTGAAAAATGGGACTTCTGTACTATTGAGGCCAATACGTCCTGAGGATGAAGCTCTGATTGTCAAATTTCACAAGAAATTATCTGAAAATACGGTGAGGCAGCGTTTCTTCGAGTTCATGAGTCTCGACGAAAGGGTCGCCCATGAACGTCTCATTCGCATCTGTTTTCCAGACCACGACAGGGAATGGGCTATTGTAGCGGAGGTCGACGGGATTATCGTCGGAGTGGGGAGGTTGTCGCGTGTTCCAGGAACACGTTACGCACGGTTCACAATGATTATCGTCGATGAGTTTCACAATTTGGGGCTTGGCTCGCAGCTGCTAAAACATCTTGTCGAAATCGCCAAACAGGAAAATATCGAAATGATCGACTCTCGGATCTTGACAGAGAATATCGGAATGATCACTATCTGCCGTCGTTTGGGATTCACGATCTCCCCGGACAAAGATCCTTATATCACACGTGCTCAATGGAAACAGCCTAATGACAGAAACTAAAAAAATTGCGACGGCGATTGTACGAAAATTAGTTGCAGCGGGTTATACGGCATATTTTGCGGGCGGATGGGTTCGAGATTATCTCATGGGGCATCCTTCAGAAGATATTGATATTGCCACAGATGCTCCTCCTGAAAAAATCATCGATTTGTTTCCAAAAACGTTGCTCGTTGGGGTGGCTTTCGGTGTGGTTGTCGTAATCGTAGATGGGCATCAGTTTGAAGTTGCCACATTCCGCCGCGACATCGATTATGCTGATGGAAGAAAGCCGTCGAAAATAGAACTGTCAACGGCTGAAGAAGATGCCTTTAGGCGCGATTTCACAATCAATGGGATGTTTTACGATCCTCTTGAAGATGTTTTTCACGATTTCGTCAAAGGGAAAGAGGATATCCAGCATGGGGTGATTCGTGCTATAGGAAATGCGGATGAGCGTTTTGTTGAAGACCGCTTACGGATGATTCGCGCTGTTCGCTTTGCTGCCCGTTTTGCTTTCAATATCAGCTCGGAGACGCAATCGGCTATTGAAGCAAATGCCGACACTCTCTTCCCTGCGGTCGCGATGGAGCGTATTTGGCAAGAGATCGGCAAGATGGCCCGCTATCCACGCTTTGACTGGGCTCTGATTGAGATGCATCGTTTACAACTGCTTCCTGTGATTTTTCCCGCGCTCCAAGGAGTTCACCTTAACGAGATCAAAAAGAGAGTGGCAGGGTTTCCTTTATTTCCCAAACAAGCCGACCCTATTTTATTTGTGATGCAGTTGTTTCCAGAGGCTACTCCGAAGGAATCCAAGGAGTTGTGCCTCTATTTGCATACAAGTAATCATGAAGCAAACCTTGCCGAATTTTTCGTCTCTGTGCGAAACTGTGTGGAGAGTGGCCGTCTTCTTGATATTGTCGATTTGTGCGCATGGGTTCCAAAATATGCTCATCCAGCAATAGGGACATGCATAGAGATTATTTCCACATACCTTTCACCAGAAGAGAGGTTGGAGTTTCTTACGATGCATCGAAATCGTGCGAAAAAGCTCTCTCTCCATGTTCAACGGGCGAAAGATAAGGCGCCGCTGATCAATGCGACGTTCCTTCAGACTCTAGGAATAAAACCGGGAAAACTGATGGGGTTGTTGATCAAAGAGGGGGAACGGATTGCTATTCTGCATGATCTTTCAGAAGCCGATGATGTGTTGTCTTTTTTAAAAAAAGGTCATTTATGGCCGGAGGAAATATGATTAAACGATTAACGAGTATCCAACATCCACTTGTCAAGCATCTGGTTAAGCTGAGGCAAAATAGAGACTACCGCTACAACGAGCAAAGTCTTCTTATCGAAGGAATAAAACCTGTAGAAGAGCTCGTCCACAATGGGCGCTTCAAGGTTATTGTTGTCTATAATGAATCTATGATTCCCTTGGGGGCTAACGCCGATGAGGTGTTGCTTGTCAATGAGGCTGTCATGAGAAAAATTTCCGGTATGACAACGCCTGAAGGGGTGATTGTTGAAATGGCGATGCCGCAACCTTCTTCGCTGCAAAGCTCCCG
This sequence comes from Parachlamydiaceae bacterium, assembly GCA_037143085.1. Taxonomy (GTDB): domain Bacteria; phylum Chlamydiota; class Chlamydiia; order Chlamydiales; family Parachlamydiaceae; genus JBAWVE01. The sequence goes on from JBAWZJ010000150.1 coordinate 2,874, forward strand.
TTATGTCATCGCCCTCGATGGAGTAAGCGACCCAGGAAATGTGGGGACGATTATCCGTTCTGCCCTCGCTCTTGGATGGGATGGAGCTTTTATCCTGAATGACAGTTGCGACCCTTTCAATGAGAAAGCATTGCGCGCAGCGCGTGGGGCTACATTTAAACTTCCTCTCGGGTGGGGAAGCTGGGACGACCTCAACCGTTTAATTAAAACGAATGGCTTGAAGCCTATGGTTGCCGATATTAACGGGACCGAGCTATCAAAAGTACAGGGGAAATCAGGATCTCTTCTTGTTCTTGGAAATGAAGCTCACGGTCCATCAAAAGAGGCAAAGGCGTTGTGCGAGGCTGTGACTATTACAATGCCCGGGGCGATGGAATCGTTGAATGTTGCTGTGGCTGGAGGGATCTTGATGTACGCTTTAAGACAAGGAAAAGGGACATGAGCGGAAATGAAGAGAATCATAAAGAACAGCTCCCAAGAAGATGGGTTGGGTGTCCTCTCGAGGCTGATTATTTTGGAGATGAACGGAAAAGCAGCAAAGCTGATAGGAAGCGAGCTTCCGCTAAGGATAGATCTCAATATAAAAAAACAGACCAACGAAAGCAGGCAAAGCAGCCGCAAAAAGAGGTGCTAAACCTAGAATCATTGGAGCGGGGGCGTGTTCTCTCTATAGCTTCTCAAGGAATTATCGTCGACGCTAATGGGGAACTTCTCTCATGTACGCTTAGAGGTATTCTCAAGAAAGATAAGACGCTAATGAAAAATCTTGTCGTCGTTGGCGACTTTGTCCTCTTTTCCAGAAGTAATCAAGGAGAAGGGATGATCGCTCAGGTTGAGCCGCGCCGTACTGTCCTCTCTCGTGCAGAAAACCTTTCTCGCCGGAAAGAGCAGCTGATTGCGGCAAATATTGACCAAGTGATCATCACCGTTTCTGTTGTCTCTCCTGAATTGAAGTTTCCTTTGATCGATCGGTATATCATTGCGACACAGAAGGGAGGGATGGCCCCTGTTATCGTCGTGAATAAAATTGATCTTCTGAAGGCTCCAGGGCAAGATCCGGTGATTCAGGAAAGGGATAAGGAAATTTATGGGGAGATCGTCAAAGCATACAAAGCTGTGGATATCCCTGTAATCGCTGTCAGTGCTGAGACAGGAGAGGGAATGGATCTGTTAAAACAGGCAATGAAAGATAAGTCTTCAGTCTTTTCAGGTCAGTCCGGCGTAGGCAAATCGTCGCTCATCAATGCCGTCACAGGAGGAACCTTGAGGACAGGGGATATGGTGGGTAAAACGAATAAAGGATCGCATACAACGACAACAGCACATCTCGTTCCTTTGGAATTTGGAGGCTGGTGTATCGATACCCCAGGAATTAAGAGCTTTGGTGTCTGGGATCTCGATAAAGATGAGATCGAACAATATTTTCCTGAAATTTTTGCCTGTGGGCATGACTGTCGCTTCCCGGATTGTGCTCACTTGCATGAGATTGGATGTGCCGTCATGAAGGCGGTCGAAAGCCGTGAAATCTCACCGCTTCGCTATGCGTCGTATCAGATGCTTCTCCAGAGCGTTTCTGAGGATCATCACCGCCGATAGTCTTTAGCCATTGCATAGATTACAACTTAGATGGGTCAGGATTTCTGAGTCAAAAAATATCTTAATCTCTGGCTCGATCTTCGATATAGTCGAAAATATTGGAATAGTCGCTGATATCGATTTCTATAGGATTCCCCATCGAGTCTTGCTTAATTGCTAAACTGTCCATGTCTAACCACTTTGATGTGGGAAGCTGACGCATTTGCTCTTCAGTAAAGAGTAATCTAATTCCTCTTTTGGAATTTCCAAACCAACGCGACGCGTTGATGAATGGAGTAACCATCAAAAAGGGAGGAATCTCGTCTGGTCCTAGGATATTTATCAATTTATCAGCAACGTTGGACAAGAATCCGACTTCGGGTCCTTGTTCGGAATAAAACTTTTGCCTTCCGGCGGAATCTCCTGGAAGGGCTATTTTCATCGATATACATTGTTGATCTTCAAGTTCTACCTTAGAAATTTGTACATTCAAGGGAGGTAACTGATCTCCTAATAATTCGTGAAGAACCACCCATTTCCATTCATCAGCGTCGATCTTCGATTTTTTTGATGAAGCTGAAATCGCTAGTTTTGAAATTTTCGGGAGAGAGATTTGTTTTGGAGGTGTTAAAGGTTGAGCAGTTCCTTGTCGTTGTGTAGACATTGGTTCGAGGTATTGAATGATCTCATTAACGTAGTCTTTTATACGTCCATTTGTTGTTAGTGATACCCGGAAGATTTTATATCCAAGAGCTTCTAATTTAGTATCGCGTTGTTCATCTTTTTTCATTTGAAGTGGATTACCATGGGAGGTTCCATCAATTTCAATAATAATATGATCCCCATATTTCATGTCTACGCTGAAGCCATGGACCATAGCTTCATATTCCATCTCTTTTTTGACCGAATCAGGTAAAGATCGAAAGATTCTTTCTTGGGTAATGCTTCCAATGACTCCTTCTCGCTGATCGACTTTATTAGCTGCTGTCAGGTGATGAAATGTTAATTGTTTTGGTAAGGAGAGATCGGAAGGACCAAAAGCGTCTTTTAATCCTCATTTCCCGTAAAAATTGTACCTAGGTTTTGCCCGACAGGGCAATGTTCA
>JBAWZJ010000151.1:0-5518 GCA_037143085.1 Parachlamydiaceae bacterium
AGCTACGGGCGCTCATATACTGGTTCCATTTGAAAGTTGGAACCAGTATATTCCGTTCGAGTATATTCATTAACCTCTCTATTGTCTAGATTTATTTATACCAAATTTTGAATCACGTTCGGTATACTAAATCTGAGTTTAGTCTACTCAATTCCTCGTTGGCCCAATAAAGCTTCAGCCTGACGCCCTATTGATTTGAGGGTACCTAACGATTGCTCATCTTTGGATACAGGAATAACGACTTGCCCTCCCTTGCCTTTCAATTTTAAAATCGCATGATCCCCCTTCATTCGAGACCGACTAAACCCAAGTTTTTCTAAAAAAACCAACAACTTCCGTGTGCTTCTAGGCAGGTTTTGTGAGAATGAACCGTTAGTCTCAAGGTCTTTTTGCGGTGTCCCTTGGAATTTTTTTTCGGTCGGAGCTGGCGATTCTTGCTTTTTGTCCTTTTTTCTAGATCTGGGTTCCAAAGCAACCAATAATTGTTCTTCTGTAACCATTTCTACCAATGCAGCTAGAGCTGGCTTAGCGTCAGTAGATAAATCTAAACAGGGAGCTTCCGGAATAGTTGGCAAAGGGACACAAAGATCTTTTAAAGATGCAAAAATAGCAGTAAAAGGCTTTTCTATTTCTACAGGATATTCGTTATCCACATAAATGGTCCCCTTCATAATCGATTCAATTTGATGGATGATAAAAAGAGTATTCATTACAAAAATACTCTTTTCAAGAATATAATCCTCAACATTCTCTGCTAAATCATCACTGGTTTCTTTGAAATCTTGAGACTCGCGAAGCGATTTGATATACCCTCTAATTTTTTCTGGGATTTCTGAATAGATTTTTGCGATCGCATTAGCAGCTTGCTCACTCTCTTTATGTAATCCTTTGAAAATTTCCATCCATATAGGTAGAACACAATGTTCATGTATTTCTAGATTGCAAACCTTTTTTTGAGAAAACTGGAACTCATCGCTACTAAAAAAATTTTTGCATATAAACTCTAGAGGTTCCATTATCCCACAAAAAAATCCCTCGAAATTCTCCGGGAGAGGTTTAGAAAAGGTTCTATCACTTTCATCAACTTTTTGAGGCTCATTCTCCAAGCATAAACACCTTAAAAGACTTGCGAGTTGAAGGCCAAATGGAGAATAATTCTCAACAGCCATCAATATTTCCATTTCGACCATTGTAAATAGCATGAATGTCAAACGCGCCTTATACTGCCTTACAAGACTCGTTGCCAATAGAAACTTGTCCTGAGTAAGCACTTCATTCATTTTCCGAAACTCTAGTTTTTCAAAAGCCGGGATGACTTGATAAGTAGGGAGGGCAGATTCGACCCAATAGAAACTCAAAGCAGCTTTTTCATTTATAGCATGATTTTGAACACAGGTTTCCATAAAACATTTTCTTAAAGCCAAGATCTCTGTTTTAGAAACATGAACGGCAAGTGTATCAAAAATAGTGCGGACCAGATTGACATCCTCACTCGAAACGGTAACTTTGGATATAGGCGAAAACCCTGCAAAAAGATCTAAGATATATTCGGCAAACTTTTTAAGGTTTTTTATCTTTTTTTTATCATTTCTTGGTTCGATATATTTATCAACGTCCGAAAGCAGAGAAGTATGTAATAGGACTAATTTTCGGTCACAATCTAACTCTCTATTTAGTATCTTTAAAAGCAAATTACCAACACCCTGAAGCTCATCGATTTTTTTTTGTACATTTTGTACTACTTCATCGATCTTCTGTCGGTTTTTTTTAGCTATTTCTTCGAACTCTTCTCTTTTCTTTCTTTGTAATTCTTCTAGTCTAGCCGGAATCGTGAGGGATGAACTGATTGGCTTCTTCGGAAGTAGAAGAGAATCCAGTTTTCTGGTAACACTGATATTCATTACCGACCGTTCTTCTTTCTCTAGTTTTTCTAACTCCTCGAGTTTTTTCATTTTAATTATACGGGGAATATCGTTTGATAATGTCAAAAAGTAAGATAATAAGTACTTTGGGTATTCCCATTCTTCAAAATTCCCGTTGCCAATATCGTAAAGAGCCATACTTATACATGTCCATTCTTTCAAACCAACAAGCTTTTCCCGCGATAAACCAAATTCAGAAAAAATGTCCTTGAAAGCTTGATGAAAATAAAACCCAAACAAATCACACAACCTTAATTGGGGATAGAAACTCCACTGTCTACAGATGACTTTAAGAGACTCAATTTCTTTTCCAGTCAATTGCAATATTTCAGTTAAACAGAGGCCTGGTAAACTCTGAGATTCATAATTTATGGATAATGAAGGCGATACAGCCCTTTCCGAATCTAGAGAGTGGAAAACCGTTTTAACGGCAAGGCTAGCAGAATCTGCAAACGTGTCACTTTGAATTGATCTCTCAGATACAAGACCTATAGGAGAAGATGATGAAGGTGAATTAAAGCTAATTAAACTCATAAAAAACCTCATGTATAAAATATAAAAAAACAATTTTAAACTATTAAAAGAATTAAAGCAATAAAAAATTGGCTCATGCATACCAACGAAATCATCTTCCTCATTTTTCTTTTTTGTGCTATCGTTCCTCAAAAGCCGAATTCTGAAACAGCTTAACCAATGTGATTTTCATGGATAAACGTACTCTTTTATTTGTTCTCTCATTAACACTAACACTCTTTGCTGTGAATCTTTTCTTTGAACAACGCAGTACAGATGCTAAGCAGCAGTGGACTGAACAGCAGCTAGCTAAAAAAGCAGAAAAACTACAAAAAATTGAAACGGAAATTTCGCAAGGTACTGTCCCTGCAAACTCTTTGCCCGTTGTTTTCTTGTATGCTGATATCGAAGGAAAGGAAAAACTCGCTGTTGGGGTTAAATCCGAACATGCTTTTTTAACAATAGCATGGGATAAAGAGTTACCAAAAGAAGTTTATGTAAAATCTCCAGATTCTGAGGAAAAACCGGTCGCTGTAACTCTAGCAACATCAGGCAGTGTTCTTGGTTCTCCTGTAATTTATAGAGAAACAGCTGATGGTTCACTTCCTATCTCCACCCTTCCTGAGTTTGGAAAGTATGACCTCCAATTAGTTGTCCCCACAATAGAAGACAAAAAGTTATCATTTCATGTGTACCTCGGCAATTACACTGATGGTCATTTTGAAATCCCCGCCGAAAAAGCATTTATGCTGAAACGGGAAATCAACAAAGAAACAGAAGAAGTACGCTTTACAGAAGTTCCTTACGCGATAGTCTTAATTAAAGTTACGGACACATTCCTTCCTGTCGGAGTCTACTATGGCGACCAAAAGGTGTTCACTCAATTAGATGCTATACCGGGTATTGAAGAGCTGGTGGTAAAGCCAAAAATAAAAAATGGGATCACGAACGGTCAGAAAGATCTCGAAAAATTTTACGTTCTAGAAACGCCATACCAACAACTTGTCTTTTCAAGTTACGGTGGCGCATTAACCGAGATCAATTTGCCTTTCGAAAATAAGGAAGATAAAGAAAGTGTTGTCAAAGAGATTGAAATTGACCGCGAAATGGTAGAACAACATCCTTACAATGCTTATTTTCCCTCCCACGCATATTACATTGCTGGAGAAAAAGGAGAGGCTGTTGAACACCTCAAAGGAAAACTTGGCGGTTATTATCCTTTATTGCGCCGCGATCTGATCGAGCAAGACAAACGGAAATCTATCCGGATAAAACCTCGTTATTATGCACTGAATATCGTTTCAGAATATCCAGAGATGGCTGAATTGGTGTACGAGGTGAAAAGTATCACTAAAGATTCCATCGTTTTTGAGGCTGCACAAGCTCATCGTCGGATAACGAAGACATATTCGGTTGCTGATGAAGCGCAAGCTCCTTATTGTATCGATTTAACGATAAAAGTTGACGGCGACAGCCGTGGGCTCTGGCTGACTTCTGGGATTCCAGAGGTTGAGTGGATCTCAGGAGCTCCAGCTCCGGCATTGAAATTCAGAATTACACGTAACCAGAAGGTTGAGGTTGAATCAATAGATTTACCTAAAGATTCATTCACTGTGACATCAGCGCAACCCGATTGGTTGTGTAACTCAAATGGATTTTTTGGTGTTATTCTTGACCATCTAGGTGATCCCGATGCAGGATATAGAGCACAGTTCATCCCTGGAGCTCTTGCTCCATCAAGATTGGTAGAAATAGGGGAGGAGTACCAAAAGTTTAAGATGGATGACTTGCCTGGTTATATGCTCATGCTTCCTCTGAAGAGCAGTGGCGGAGTGATGCATTTCCGCGTTTTTGCCGGGCCATTCGCTACATCTATCTTAGAAACGGTTGATAAAACCTATTCAAATCCTGCAACGGGGTATAATCCTGACTATATTGCTTGCCAAAGTTTTCACGGATGGTTTGCCTTCATTTCAGAGCCGTTTGCTAAATTTTTATTTATTTTGATGAGGTTTTTCCATTCCTTAACAGGGTCCTGGGCCTTTTCTATTGTCTTGCTTACTGTTGCTTTGAGGGTGATGTTATATCCGTTGAATGCGTGGTCGACAAAGTCTATGGTTCGGATGCAACAGATTGCCCCTGAGGTAACAGCTATCCAAGAAAAATACAAGAAGGATCCGAAAAAGGTTCAGCTGGAAATCATGAATCTCTATCGTGATAAGGGTGTTAATCCTGTATCGGGATGTTTCCCATTATTAATACAAATGCCTTTCCTTATCGGAATGTTCGATTTGCTTAAGTCAACATTTGAGTTGCGTGGGGCAAGCTTTATTCCTGGCTGGATTGATAACCTTACAGCGCCGGACGTACTGTTTAGTTGGTCGATGCCGATTCCTTTAATCGGCAATCAGTTTCACCTATTGCCAATCTTGCTTGGTGTTGTGATGTTCGTTCAACAACGATTTATGTCGACAGCTCCAAAAGACCCAGCAATGTTGACAGATCAACAGAGGCAGCAACGTTTTATGGGAAATATCATGTCTGTTGTGTTTACAGTCATGTTTTATAGCTTTCCATCAGGGTTAAATATTTATTGGCTTTCATCGATGTTGTTAGGTATTCTCCAGCAATACTTCACGACTAAACGGATGAATAAAATAGCAGCACAACCGCAAGTTCAAGTCTTGCCGGCGAAGGGAAAAAGAGGTTGAAATGCATGCCTGGGAGAGTTTTGTTAATGCTCAAGAACAAGAGATTGGCAGCGCTACCGTCGAAAAATGGTTGAAAAGTTTAAAGGTTGTCCGTTTTGATGCGGGCAACCTTTATCTTGAAGCTAAAGACGCTTTCCAGGTGATGTGGTTTGAAGAACATATGCAACATAAGGTTGCAAAGGCCCTCTTCAATAACAATAAAAGAAAAATTAAAGTTCATCTGACGGTTGTTGACGGCGCAGTAAAAGCGGTTAAAGCACTAGAGAAAGGGAAAAAACAACAAGAAACGAAGCCCTCCTTCTCTTTGGTTCTTGACGAACTTGATCCGTTTAGTACACTCGATCATTTTATTGTCTCAGAACAGAATTTACT
>JBAWZJ010000152.1:0-5501 GCA_037143085.1 Parachlamydiaceae bacterium
TTATCATTCGAAGACAAAATCGGAATGGCTAAGTCATTCTATGCTGATGACTTTATCTCTTGGTTCTCTACAGCTATCGATAACGGTCATATATCTGTTGAAAATCTAGATCCTATTCATTTAAAAATCAGTGCTGCATTAAATAAACAATTCGAAAAACTTGATCTAGATATAGCTGGAGCACAGACATCTTCAAATTACACCAGAACACCTATCTCTTTAGACCTTCCTCCAAATAAAGATTCCAACACGATTCCACTATCTGGAATAAAAAGAACGGCTGATGCACAAAAATTAGAAAAGAGACTGCTATCAGAAAACCCCCTCAAGATCATTAGCAGAATCAACACAAAATACCCAACCTCTCTTGAAAAACAAGATGCATGGGAACGCAACACTCCCGAAGGTGGCTTTTTACGGAAACAGAACGATTTCGACGGTCGCTTTTATCGTTATATCTCAAAAAATGAACCTCAAATTCTCTTAGGAAATCCTGAAAAAAGCTTAGTATCCAAAACCTATAAAAATTTCGTAAAATCACTGACACAGGCATATCAAAAGGGATTTATCTCTATCGACCTAAATCAACCCTCCAAACATATTCGCGGAGTGCAATTAGAAGAATATACAGATAGCGATAAAGACAGAAATATCACAGAAGCCCGTAACTATGAGGCAGGCCAAATTCGTACTGTACTTAGTGATTCTTTCGAGAAAATACAACAAAATTGGGACGCCTCAGCAAACATCAACAACGATTTTTACATAGGTTTAACATTATATATAAAAAATATGAGCAATAACCCTCTTCTGACGCAACAGGGTGCAATGTTATCCCAAAACGATAAAGTTTCTCTTGCAATTGAAACATATGTCAACGATCTAGCCAATTTTCATGAGAAAGGATTGGTTCATGTCATAAACCCTAAAAATCCTATAGAAAGCAATATCATAGGAATACAGCAGGCGGTTCCAAATAAACTCGAAGAAAATGATTAAATTATGATTAAACTTACACTTCATTTTTGAGGTTTTATGGTAAGTCCATCATCAAATGACTACGTTGAGACTGTGAAAAATCGAATCTCGGATTTCGAAAAGCGCTTAACGGATGCTCTAAAACATTCGGGAGATGAAAAGACAACTTTTTCGCTTTTACAATCTATTTTGGACGATATTAAACAAGAGAATCAAAGCCTCACTGAAAAGGGTCTTTTTCAAGAATTTTACACCAACCCTTTAAATAAAGAACAGGTGACAATTATAAATAAAATGACGGAAGTAATCAATAGCCATCAACTTTTTTCTAAACTAGAAAAGAAAGCTAATGAGCCTCTGTCCGATACTCCTCGTAGTGTTCTTCCTAGAATAGACTGGAAGTCTGAGACCGCCCCAGTAGAAGATCGAGCCCAATCGACAACTTCTCAGTCCTTTGAAGATATTTTAAAACAAACTCGTGAATGTTTAAACGACTACGATGAAATTTGCCGCAAACTTCGTTTAAGTGGTTCAACAGAAGAAGCAAACGAAATTCAAAAGCAACTAGACAAATTAATTGAAAAAATGAGGATTCCTTTCGAGAGTAAAAATGGATTACAGTTAGCCAAGGAATTTCTTGAAAATAGAGAAAACAAACAAGATCGAATCCGTTTCATTAAGGCTCTTTGTGAAATATTTCCAGAATTGTCAAATGCTATTGAAGCTCAAGGCAAGCTTTTTTTAAAATCTGAAGGCGTACGAGTAATAGTAGATTATCTACAGAAAAAAGGTTCTTTAAAATGCGAATGTGTTGTCTGCGATAACTTTGAACAGTTTTCCTCGGAACTAGAACAAATACTGCAAAATAAACCCACACAAGATCTTAAAAAAGGTTTAATTCTTCGACATGCTGGTGGGGAATCAAGTTGGAACAAAGATAGCTGTCATTTTACTACAATTTATGCGGAAAGAAAAAATGGAGAATTATTTTGTGTAATTTTGGATAGCAGAGCTTCTAGGGATTTTTACATTGGAACTATTGAAACTATAATTAAAGAAAAAAAAATAACTAGTCACAACCTCTCTACATGCAGGCAAGCAGATGCGGAAAATTGTGTTGTTTTTGCTATTCGGGATCTAGTTCATATTTCGCAACATCCTGATTTTTTAAAGTTTGTGCAAGAGCAAACAGGTAGTTCAAGTGAATTTTCAAGATTACCTCCGGAGATGATGAAAGTCACGCAACTCAATAAAGACAAGTGTTTAGAATTAGAAAAAATTGTGACAACAAAAAAAACGCCTTCAGGAACGGAAACTTTGGGTGATGCCGTTAAGAGACATCTAACGCCAAATGAACAAGGCCGATTTATTAATACGCTTGCAGCTAAACGTAATGAGAAATACCAAAACATTGTTATTTACAAACTTATCGGAATTAAAACCCGAATTGCCCCCTAAATCCTGCAACAGGATATTTTGCAAAGCAAAAGAGCAGATGAAAATCAGCAATTTCATTAAAAAACACCTTCTTAAAAGTTTACGAGGAATTGAAGAAAAATTGTCAATTTTTGTCACGCGCGAATTTGGCTGCACTTGCCAATCTGCTCTGCTGATCTCCTCTGTAAAATAGGAGATTTTACCTTCGTCATTCATCAGGCATCTTGACAAGTTCACCTAAATTCACGCGTGATTTAGGGGCGCAAGTCGGGTTTAAAATAAAAACGTCAATTGAAGATTGGCTGCGTATTCCATCAATCCACACAGATTAAGAATTCATAAAGGGAAGGTTATTTTTTCCTGTCCCAAAATTCTTGACAATAGACTTCTGCTCGACTACCTTCCTAAAGAAAAACCTCAGGAGGAGTATGTCTTCTTTAGTTATACAATCTCTTACAGCGGCTTCAGAGATCTCATCTCAACCTATCCATCACAAAACACAACGATCTATAGTCTGGTTTAAAAGCGCTTCAGCAATAGGAACAGGCATTGCAGCAATCGTCATAGCACGTGGCATTCTATTCAATGAATTAGGCCTCACAGCTGCGGGTGTTTTTTTCGCCGTCACATCGGGCGCAGGTATTTTCCTCGCCAATCAATTTGTTAATCTCAAAGACTTTGACACCTCTAATGCAGAACTAGCCCAGCTCAACCAAAAAGTCGCAACTCAAAATCAAAAAGAGACTGAGCTCAATACAGAACTGGAACGTAACAATACTGCTTTAAGGCAATTAGAGGTGGACTACAAACAACAACTGGAAACAAGCTCTGCCAACGAAAATAAATTAACAGCCCAACTCAAAACTCTAGAAAAACAACTTGCCGATGCTGCTATTGATTTAACAAGAAATCAAGCAGAAGCTCAAGCTGTACTTAATGAAAAAACAAAAATGCTCAATGATGAAATTTCAAAATTGCAAGATCAACTTCAACAAGAAAATGACGAACTAACACAGCTGAAACAGGCTATTGAAAACACAAAAGAAAAAGAAAGAAAACTTCAAAGCGACCTCATCACATGGAAGGCTGAGAATGAAAGGTATAAACAAGAAGCTCTCCAATATAGAGAACAAAATACAAGATTAAAGCAACAGGTAGAGGAGCTTTCTACCCTAACAGCACAACCTCTTGATCCAAAAAATATCAGATCGGAAACAAAAGCCCTCGAAGAAACGTTCAAAGGTCACGATGCAAGCGTAAAGCAGGTATCTGTCACTGCGAGTAAATTAGACGATCTTCTTCAAAAAATGGGAACTCTTCACCAAGCATTAGAACCTGCAAAAAAATAGGGGAACTTTAAATGAGTATTCAAGACAAAATTATCTGCTGCCAACCTATTGGTTGGGGACCCTTATCAACATCTTCCAAGGCTTCTTTGACATTAGCCTGCGTCTTTGACACTACTGTATTGGGCTTGGCTGCAGAGAGCCTCCTCACCCCACCGGTGGCGGTAGCCTTAACAACATTGGCCTGTTGTTTTACAAGTTATGGCTGTTGCGCAAGCACATGCCATGACTACTTCCGTGGCAAACAAATCGCTGCCTTAGGAAATGATGTAAAAAAATTTACCTCAGAGATTGATAAACAAGTATTAATTGTTGACGGTTTAGAAATTACCATAGGTCAAGCCAAGAGTTTCCTAACTGAAATGAAAGCTCTTGTTCAACAACATCTTACTGGAGAGGCCAGCACCATCACCGACATCACAAATATTACAGCGGAATTAAGTAAAACACTCACCAAATATAAACAGAGCGAGACTGATTTGAAGAGCTTGGAACCTTTACTCAACGGTAAGATCACAAATCTACAAGAACATCGACAAGCTATTCTCGATCTAACCAGAGAACTTGGTTCTATCGTCAAAGAAGAAGAAAAAATAGATCAAACAGAACATGAGGAACTTGTTGCTACTGATGCAGCAGTAAACGAGGCTGTTGATGCAAATAAACAAACAACGCAACTGATTAAAAATCTAACTTCCGAAATAGACTTGCTCTCCTCCGTAATTAAAGAACTGCGCCCCTTTGTCGAAGCTATTAACAAAGCAAAAGCTCTTGCTGAACAAGAAATGAAGGATGATGCCAAGCTCATGGAACAGACAAAAGCCATTACAGATAAGCTACCAGACTTAATGGCTGATATCGAGAGCAGCCAACGAAAGATAGAGAGTCTTAAACAAGAAACTCGCAAGGCCGCCCCCCATCTTAAAGCGCTACAAGTTGCTATCAACAGCATTGCAGATGAACATTTCGCAGGAAACATCAAAGAATCTGTAAAAAATCTTCATCAACTTTTCAATGAGTTTCATGAAAATTTACAAGGTCTGCTTAAATTGATTGAATAGGTTTATTAACCCTCTTGCATAGTAGTTCAAGGCTCGTCGTTTTTTGGAATTATGCAAGAGGCTTATTATATGATCCACAACGGGGACAACGGGTAACTTCTTTCGAAGCTGTCTCCAAATAGCCAAAATGACAAAATTCACAGACGCTTAATTCTTTTTCTAACGGAAAAAAGCGGTACCGACGTGCTCGATAGTGAGATGCAACCCACACCCCTAAAAGGATTGCCAAAGTGATGCCCAGATAAAGGAGGAGCGCTGCCCCGGGAGATAACTCAATCACCGATTTCCTCCAGAAAATTCCAATTCAACTGTTCCATCAACAAAATTTCCTCCCGTAGCGAAGAGCATCCCGAGGATAATTTCGTTGCCTAAGCGATTCACCGCAGCTAAACGAGAGGGTTCTTTTGGCTCAAACCAAAAAACCTTGCCTGTCCTCCCATCGACACTGACATCATAAACAAGACGCAACGGCTCCTTCATTTCCTTAATGACACTCGAAGAAGAGTTTTTTGCATCAACGCCTAAAAAGATGATTCCTCTCTCAGCTAAACCCCCGGAAACAAGGACATTAATAGGTTTTCTCTCTTTCTTCACGGACACAGAGAAAATAGGCAAATAGGCGTCCTCTTCAATAGAAAGAAACGGATTATCCAACGGGTCAGTCTCGATACTATAAGTG
>JBAWZJ010000153.1:0-5494 GCA_037143085.1 Parachlamydiaceae bacterium
CAAATCTTCAAATCATTCGCGCGTTTAAGGCATCAAAATTGTACAAAGTCGAGTTATTATGTTCCAGATTGGAAATGTTTTGCTTTTGAATGATATTCGGTATAAACGTAATTCAAGAATTGATTTTTTTATGCTACGTGAAAGGCCTCTTTGATAAGTTGAAAATGCCAACTCTTGAATTATGTTCGATATCTAACAAGGAGATTATGATGAAATTGTTTTTAGGTTTTCTGTTGTCTGCTTTCTTATGGACGGGCGCCATTGCCCATGCTGATGGTCTTGGTTTTTTCTTGGGGCCATTCTCACTGCAATTTGGGGGGGAAGTGAATGGTCCGACTGTCTTTTCTGACGGAATGAGTTCCGATCCAATTTGCAGAGCTATTGTCACGCAAAAGCAATTAGAATTAATTGCCGAGATGAAGGAAAATATCAGTGATAAAGAATTTAAAATGGTTATTAAAAGGATCACGATCGAACCATACCTTTTTGGAATGGATAATCGTCATCAGCCTGTCTTAAAAGGAAAAATCATTGAAGAAAAAATGATTAAGGAAGTCACTGTAAAGTACGGAGAAGAATCGTCTGAAAGTGAAAAAAGTTTATCAGGAACTTTTCAAATCGAAAAAAGTAAAGGGGATGTCAGCACTTTGAACGTAAACAGAATTCAACGTATTGCAGTCATAGAAGATTCTCATTTTTCTATTCCAAAGAATTATGACAAAAATAGCTATAACGATGTCGTTAACGTGATTTGTGAAGTAGGCGGAAGTCATTAATGTTTTGCTTAGCTGGAGTCTAAACTCCTGCTAGGCATCAAGAGCGATCCTAAAGAGGCCTCTTACAGAACCTTAGTTATGTAAGAGGCCTAATGTAAACTTGAGTGAAAAGGCTAAATAGCCCTACCCTTCAACTAAAGGAAATTTTACCTTGAATAAAGATAATCCAAAATTCACCACAAATGACGCTGGGATTCCGGTTCCTAGCGACGAATTCTCTCTAACTGTAGGGCCGAATGGCCCCATCTTACTACAAGACTATTATCTTATCGAACAGATGGCTAATTTTAACCGTGAAAAAATTCCGGAACGTCAACCACACGCAAAAGGGTCGGGAGCTTTCGGTTACTTTGAGGTAACTAAAGACGTCAGTGCCTATACTAAGGCAGCAGTATTTCAGCCTAATAAGAAAACTGACATGTTAGTACGGTTCTCAACAGTGGCCGGAGAACAGGGGAGTCCTGATACTTGGCGCGATCCGCGCGGCTTTGCTTTAAAGTTTTATACAGATGAAGGTATCTATGATATGGTTGGAAACAATACTCCTGTATTTTTCGTTCGAGATCCGATGAAATTTCAACACTTCATCCGCTCCCAAAAACGACGTGCAGACAATGGCTTGAGGGATAATGACATGCAGTGGGACTTCTGGACTCTTTCACCTGAATCTGCACATCAAGTGACAGTATTGATGGGGGATCGGGGGATTCCAAAGACATGGCGGAACATGAATGGCTACTCAAGTCATACATACATGTGGGTTAATGCAAAAGGGGAACGTTTCTTTGTAAAGTATCACTTCAAGACAGATCAAGGGATTGACTTCCTTACTCAGGAAGAGGCCGATCACTTAGCTGGTATGGACGGTGACTATCACCGCCGTGATCTATTTGAATCTATCAAACGAGGGGACTACCCTAGCTGGACTTTAAGGGTCCAGATTATGCCTTTTGAGGAGGCTGCTGCATATCGACTAAATCCGTTCGACCTGACTAAGGTTTGGCCTCATCGTGATTATCCACTGAAAGAGGTTGGTCGCCTGACACTTAACCGCAACCCTACAGATTTTCACACTGAGATTGAACAAGCCGCTTTCGAGCCGAATAATATGGTGCCGGGAATAGGTCCTAGTCCAGATAAAATGCTTCTTGCTCGCCTCTTTTCTTATTCTGATGCTCACCGTGCACGTCTGGGAGTCAACTACAAGCAGATACCGGTCAATCGTCCAAAGTGTCCTTTCCATAGCTACAGCAAGGATGGGGCGATGCGAGTGGAAAATGTTTCTGATCCTGTATATGCCCCAAATTCAAAGGGCGGACCAAAAGCCGATAGCCAGCGCTATCCCCAGTTAGAGGTTTGGGATGCAAGTGGTGAGTTTGTGCATGCCGCCTATACTCTAAGAAAGGATGACGATGACTGGAGTCAGGCTGGCGATCTGGTACGGAACGTTATGGATGATGCGCAACGTAATCGGCTAGTTTCAAATGTTGTAGGACATCTTAAGAAGGGGGTCTCAACACCTGTTTTGCTTCGAGCGTTTGAGTACTGGAGCAATATCGACAAGGATATCGGAGAGCGAATCAAAAAAGGTGTAAACGCATAAGAAACTTAAGGATACTCAAGGTATACCAATGTGATGCAAAAGTTGAGGTTTCCAGTGTGTCAACTTTTGCGTCATGTTTGGTATGAACAACAGATTATAACTCAGCCTCTGCGACAATTTTTAGAAGCTAGCCAGCACTGAAAGGGTGACTCCATCAAGGGATAGGTCCCCATAGGTTCCCATATAGTTTTGGTTGAAATATTGGTGGTGCTCCCCCAAAAAACGAATACTAAGATTCATATAATCACAAATGTTTGTTTTCCACTCAAGTCCCAACACTAGGTCTGCTGCTGCATTGACGGAGTCTGCATGAACGGTATCAAGCGTAACTGTGTTTGGTTGAACGGGAGAAAAAGTTGAATCATTCCAATGTCTTTTAAATGTCCCATACATGACACTACCTGAAAGGCTTCCAAAAAGACCGAAGCCGCACCCGACATCGTAATCAACATTTAATCCAACTACGGGTCCAATTCCTTCAAACCTTTGATGTTCATTAAGCTCTACTGTGTTTACATAGGATGTGGTAGGAGTGATAATGTTAAACAGCATGGTGGAAGCTAGGTGCTGACTAATTCTTGCTCCACGTATACCAAGGAAAGGTTGCGCATATCCGGATTGAAAGCATATCTTATAGCGACCTACAACATCAAATTGATTAAAATCAACATGCCACTTACCTACGCTGTCGACAATGGAATGATCGGCATGGCCGTCAAAAGAGACCCAAAAAGCTGCGATATCAATTTTAGGAGAAAAGTTAAATCCTCCTCCAAAACGGAATCCACAATCCCATTTGAAATTAGGATCCATATCAAATTCATCGACTGTGTTGGTTATTACATCTCCAGTTGTTGTCGTGGTATAATCGAGCGTTTGGAAAGAAAACTGCAAACCACCAATATAAGGTCGCCAGTAGAGAAAATCTCCTTGGATAAAACCTTGATCGCCACAGCACTCGTTCGTGGAAAGACACTCAGAGGCTATTTCGTGACAGTTATCGATATTTGCATGCAATGGATTTATGGCAAAGAAAGTGCATAGAAGACAAGGAACTAAACTTTTTTGAACGGAAGCAAAGATCCGGTTTTTTTGTCGATATAAACTCATGAATTTTCTCCTAATTTTAATCTTTCCAGAATCCTGTTCTCTATTGAATCTGTTGTATGTATATCGTCACAGGAGCACCAACGGTGCTTGGGGTGAAACTGTTCGTTGCATTGTTAACCTGTAGGTCAACAGTCGTGTCTTCTACTGTGTTGTGGTAAAGATAAGTTCCTGAGACTGAACTTACGGGAGTGGTTGATCCTGGATCAAAAAATGGCGAGAGCGTTTGCGCTCCTTCTGGATGAGTAGATCCGTCAAACACCAAATTGATAATAGAGTAGTTCGTGCCACTCGCTCCCCCAGTTACAGTATATGTAATGAGATAATAACCAGTATTCGTCAAAGATATTGTAGCAGGGCTTGTGCTCGTATCAACGTTGATGCCGGGGTGGCTTCCGGAAACCGTTACACTTGGTGGAGAATTCACAAGAAAAGAGTTTCCGACATTTACAGTAGTTGTGTTTGTATTATAAATGTAAACGAAGTTACTAGAAGCACTAGGTCCTGTCGCGCCGGAAGGGCCTGTGAGACCCGAAGGCCCCGTCGGACCGGCACCTCCGGTTGCACCGGTGACGCCTGATGGTCCCGTTGGACCGGTACTTCCTGTTGTACCGGTGACGCCCGAGGGACCTCTTGGACCTATAGGTCCTGGAACTCCATTCAAAGTAGGATTACCCGTTGGAATATTTTGGGCATGTAAGGTGGATACAAACGTTGCACAGGCTATTATGATCGATGAAGTAAAAAAAAGCAGCTTACACATATTTCCTCAAAATGAAAAATTAAAAAAAATCAGCATGTCCCTTTTTGAATTGTATTAGAATTTATCTGCTGTTGTCTTAGGAAAGTAATCTATATAATTCTTTTTATTCAATGAGAAATTGACAACTATAAGATTGAAAGGAGGGAGAAGGGGGGAAGGTGGAACAGGCTTGACTAAGCGATGCCTCCAGACACTGGATACAGTTCGAACTTTTGACTGGCTCGGCTTCTCTCAAAAAAAATCAACCTCTCAAAGTTAATAGTTGAAAATTTACTTGAAAATCAGATGTCTTAAAAAAAAAGATGGATACAAAGTAGAAGTTATCCAACGAGTTTATTCAGTGAATCAGTGAATCGCTTAACATCTTTTGGTCCAAACGCTGCTGGGCCACTCGTAATTGAGCCAGCGTCACGAAATTCTTTCATGAAATCGCGCATTGATAAAATCGAACCAATATTGTTTTCAGTATAAATTTCACCTCGCGGGTCGATAGCAATAGCTTTTTTTTTCAAAATTTTCGCTGCTAGAGGAATATCAGCTGTGATAACAATATCGTGAATTTCGACCTGGTCAATAATATGTTGATCGGCCGCATCGAATCCTTTGTTTACAACAATCAATCTTATAAGATCCCTTTGGGGTATATTTTGATAGGCATTCGCCACTAGTATAATATTTATATTCAAACGTTGACTTGTCTTGAAAACAATTTCTTTAATAGTTTTAGGGCAAGCGTCTGCATCAATCCATATTGTATTGGGCTTATATTTTGGCATTTTTTGTATCTCACATCAACTTCACCTAAATTGCTAAATGAAGTTCATAATTATGGTTTATAACATAGCTCAAAATGAGAACTTTTGGCTAGCTTTAAGATTTTCTCCAAAAGACTCCAGAGTCATCTATGTTTATTATTGGATCGGTAATATTATTGGCATTTCTATAATCAGTCACAGCTTGAGAGCTAGGAGGAACTGCAAAATAATCATCAATAATAAGATATCCACCGATTGAAAGCTTCGGATATAAATTTATTAGAGCATCCATTGTAGACTCGTAAAGATCGCCATCTAATCGCAAAACAGCAAGCGCAGTGATAGGTGCTTTTGGTAGAGTCTGGCTAAATAAACCCTTTAAAAAAATAAGCAGAGAGAAATTGGATTATTGATTTAATTTCACCCCAAAGGTTCTATACTGATTCCAGTTGAAAGTTGGACTTTTTAAGTCGCAGCCAAGCGTAGTGAA
>JBAWZJ010000154.1:0-5492 GCA_037143085.1 Parachlamydiaceae bacterium
ACACCACAGCTAAATTATCCGCAAAACAATTTTTGAAAGACGTTCGGTATATATAGGGTTCTCTAAGATCAAAACCCATAGCAGGAGTCTTTATGGCATCCAGTTTATCTTCGGTCTATCATCCCATTGCTCCATCATCATCGCAACCCCCTCAAGCAATCTCCCCTGGAAGATTGCGAGGACGCGAAATTAACCAAAGTCCCCCATCAAGAAGATCTCTCTTCACCAGACTAATGACACTAAGTCCTTTTCACCACAGAACATCCACCGAAACGCCCGAAGGAGGACCCCTTCGAACCGAAATGCTCGAGACAAGAACCCTTCAAACAGAGTTTGCAGACCTCTGCACAACACTTGAAAAAAAACATCAAGCTACGGTTGCCGCAAACATCGACATAGCAACAATAATACTGCAGGACGCTCCTATTGGACATGTTGCAATAGTTTATAACACCACAAGGCTACGCATATTATGCATGGTAAAAGGATCGTCAGGAATCGCTCATTTTAACCTTGAGGCTGACACCGAATCAGATGACGGTTGGCTTGTTTCAGGGGGTACATTCTCAGAAACACTTTCAAAAATCACTATGGAGGATTTTACCAAAACCATAACCTGTTTTATCGAACTCCGTCAAGCCTTCAACAAAGAGCTCACTGACCTCTGCACAAGACTTAAGCACAACCACCAAGCTAAGGTTACCTCAACCATCGGTGAAGCAATAACAATACTGAAGGAAGCTCCTATTGGAACTGTTGCAATAGTTGATAAAACCAAACCTCTAAGCGTAATATGCATGGTAAAAGGATCGTCAGGAATCGCTGAGTTTCAGCTGGAAGCTGACACTAAATCAGCTAACAGTTGGACCTTGTCAAAAGGTATATCTGCAGAAACACTTTCAAAAATCACTATGGAGGATTTTACCAAAACCATAACCTGTTTTATCGAACTACATCGAGCCTTCAACACGGTATCGACACTGTTTTCAGAAAGCTTACTGGCTTCTATAAGAAACAAAAAGATTACCTTAGAACACAATCCTAATGCCGATGATACAATAATTTTTTCAACGCATTATCCAGGAAATAAGGTAATCAGATTGATATGCAACTATGATATGCAGAATAAGCTTTGGAATTTAACAGACTTCGTTGTTCCAGGTGCTACTCTCCAAATACCAGTTGAAAGTCTAATATTGAATATAGAGAAGTTTTTGATTCTTAAAAATGAGGTTTTCGACAACAAATACTTTTTCGTAAATTTGGATGGCCAATATATCGGACGTCATTCAACAATTTGACAACGAACATACTTTTCGTTATAAAGCAGGCTATATGAAATATTTACTTCTCGTTTTCTCTTTATTATTCACCCTATCCATACAGGCAATGCCTTCCCAAGTGTTTATTATCCGCCACGGAGAAAAGGTTGTTAAAGGTGGCTCCCTATCAACAAAGGGTAATGAACGAGCTGCAGCCCTTGTCCCATATCTTATGGAGACCCCTACTCTTTTTGCAACTAATCCTCCAGCAGCAATCTACGCTATGCAAACAGTCACGGGAGAAACCGCTTCTCCATGTATTGAAACAATCACCCCATTAGCCGAAAAACTGAAAATCACGGTGACTGACAAATACAACAAGGGAGAACACAAAAAGATGGCGGAAGCGATCAAAACAGATCCCTTATATAACGGAAAAATTGTCTTGATTTGCTGGGAACATTCCACCATACCAGAGCTCACACGGGCCTTCGGAGCCTTACAGACGCCTGCACGCTGGCAAGACATTAACTTCGATAGGGTCTGGGCTATTTCCTTTTCCCAAACGGGCAAAGCAACATTTCAAGATATCCCTCAACGCTTGATGTTCGGCGACACCACTAGATAAAAGTTTAAAAAATGCCTATTTCGATGAACACTTCATTCACAAAACAAGTTGGTATCACCTATCCCATCATCTGCGGTCCGATGTATCCATGCAGTAATCCAGAATTGATTGCCGCCGTTTCCGAAGCTGGAGGGATAGGGATTGTTCAACCTTTATCACTTGTTTATGTTCATGGCTACGACATACGCTCGGGTCTACAAAAAATCAAAAGCCTCACAAAGAAGCCTTTTGGAGTCAACGTCATTGTTGAAAAATCATCCAAACGATACGAAGATAAAATGAAACAAGTAATCGATGTTGCTCTCGAAGAAGGATGCCGTTTCTTTATCACTTCCCTAGGAAATCCAAAGTGGGTTGTCGATAAAGCAAAAAAATTTGGAGCGATTGTCTACCACGACGTAATATCGAAAAAATGGGCTGAAAAAGCGATTGCAGCGGGTGTTGATGGGATCATTTGTGTGAATAACCGTGCAGGTGGTCACGCAGGGGCTTTGAGTGCTAAAGAGCTATTCGAACAATTGCGTGACTTTAACATCCCCTTAGTCTGTGCTGGAGGTATTGGCGATGAAAATGATTTTGTCCAAGCACTGAAAATAGGATATTCAGCTGTTCAAATGGGAACACGTTTTATAGCCACGAAAGAATGTAACGAAAAATCAGAGTACAAACAAGCGATCATCACAACAGGAGAGGATGGAATTATCCTTACAGAACGAGTCACAGGCATCCCTCTTTCCGTTATCCATACCCCTTATGTCGATAAAGTAGGTACTAAAATAGGACTCATATCACGACTGCTTTTCAAATATCCTCTCACAAAAAAATGGATGCGCTTGTGGTATGCTATGACGGCTTTGCGTCAATTCAAACGAATTTCCTTGTATGGAGGATCTTCTAAGGATTATTGGCAAGCAGGTAAGAGTGTTGCTCATATCCATGCAATAGAACCTGCTGCTGCAATTATTGAACGTTTTGTCAAATATGCCAAAACAACAAATACCGAATGTGACTCAAAAATTGCCGTTTCTAGCTGTGCGAAAATCCCCGCGGATCGAACATTGTAAGTTGGTCAGTATTAATTAATACGAACCAACTTACGATCTTCGACTTCCAGAGTTTTGTTGCGCGAGAAACGCTAACTTTTAAGTTACGTTCGGTATAAACCCGAAAAGAGAAGGGCTACATGAAATATTTTATTTTTCTATTTTTAGTTTTCACAACACTATCTGAAGTTAATGCTGAAGATGAGTATAGCATTGTTTTCGTGCACATAGGAAACACCCTACCACCTTACACGAAAACAGCTTTATCACAGGCCCGTCTCTTTAATCCCACATGCCCAATCATCCTTCTTGCAAGTGAAAAATCTTTAGATGCATTCGAAAATACAAATGCAGAGATTAACATTACTCAGATAACATGCGAATCCCTAACAACAACGCTCGCACACAAGGAATTCAACGCAAAAAAAAAAATGAAAGGGTTTTGGAGAACAACCAGCGAACGTTTTTTATACCTGAACGACTTAATGACTCAATACAATTTAACAAATGTGTTCCATTTGGAAAATGACAATATGCTCTACACAAATGTTGGATCATTACTTCCTATTATCCAAGAACATTACAAAGGAATGGCTGCTCCATTCGCGAATGACAATCGGTGTATCCCTAGTTTTGTCTATATTCCCGATCAACAAATAATCGACCGTCTTTCTTGGTGTTTTGTCAAACACTTTTCAAAAGGTTATAACGACATGGATATCTTAGCTATCTTCAAAAACGAAGACGGAATAGACTCCATGGATTTATTCCCGACGGTGACAAAAAAATACGTAACTGAAAATAAACTCATCAGTCCAGTTGGGCACAAAGCAAAAAACAACAACCAATTTTGTCAATATGCTGATCTATTCGAATCGATTTTTGATGCGGCTGCGATTGGTCAATACTTAGGCGGGTCATCACCTGAATCTGGAGGTGTACCACCGGGATTTATTAATGAAAGCTCAGTCTACAACCCATCACTATTCACCTATGAATGGATTCTCGATGAAGAACATAGGAAAATTCCATACGCCTGTTATGGGGGGCTAAAATTTCGAATTAACAACTTGCACATCCATTCAAAACAACTAGATAAATATTCATCAACACCATGAAAATATTAACATTATGAAAACATTCATTTATGCCGAACGCTATTCCATGAACGTAAAGAGGTTCATATTTTCAATCTGCAACGACTTACAACTCTTGAATCGCAAAATTTTCCACGCTAGCCTAAGTCCAATTTTTGGACTATGTTATAGCTTCTGCCTCCTTCTTTTATTAGGAGCCTCTTCAATTGCCTATGGAACAACAAGAGATTCAAGCGATCCTTTCATTTCCGGTGACTCTTTCAGAACTTACTGTGATTTTACGTTTGATGAACTAAATACTTCTATCGACTTCAAGGTGTTCGAATACGGTAGCACGGTTTTTGTCAAAACAGACATGCTTGATAAATTTTTAAAAAAGATTCATCCTCAAATTCCCAATCCCTACATTATTGTCAGCCATAATAGTGATGCCTCATGTCCGGGAAAATTTTTTTCTTATCTTGATGATCCAAAAATTATTGGATGGTTTGGCCAAAATCTAGAAAACTGTTCTCATCCAAAGATTCATCCAATCCCAATAGGATTGGCTAATCGATGCTGGGAACACGGAAACATTGATATTGTTGCAAATGTCCAAAAGATGAAGCCTTATATAGAAAAAGATATTTTTTTATATTTGAATATTTCAACAAGCACCTACCCTACAGAACGAAATATTGTAGCCAAAACATTTTCTTCTAAATCTTTTTGTTACAATGCAACCCAAAAGCCATTTCAAAGCTATCTTGAAGACTTAGCTCGAAGTAAGTTTGTTTTAAGTCCGAGGGGAAATGGTCTCGATTGCCACCGAACTTGGGAAGCTCTCCTCATGGGCGCTATTCCCATCGTCAAAACATCTTCTCTTGACCCGCTATTCGAAAATTTACCTGTTCTAATCGTAAAAGATTGGAGCGAGATCAATGAAACATTCCTCCATCAATCTTATAAAAAAATGCAGTCAGTAGAGTATCATTTTGAAAAACTCTTTATTGATTATTGGCTTAATCTCATAGATTCTTATAAGACACGGACACCCATTCAATGCTTTTACAAAAAAAGCGCAGAACAATATAGCTCAGGAAATGCAATTACCTACAGCCTTAGTGGAGGCCGTCTTGGAGATTGTCTCCTCTCATACCTCCATGCAAAATGGCTCGCACACAAATATAATCTACCTTTCTATTTTATTTCTTTCCCCTCTAGCGATAAATTTTGCCTAGATAGATTGGAAAAAAAATTACCTCGCTCTAAACATTTCGTTAAAAAAATTGACCTTAATCAGGAAGAAGACTTGTTAAAACACTCTAACACTTTATTTGTCGTTCCTTACTTTCCAGAATATGAATTTGAATACGCCACCTCTTCTTTTCCTTTTATTCCTCACATCAAGGCAGACTGGCAAGATCCAGAATTCCACGAAGAGATAACAAAAATGTTGACTCTTGAAGAGTCTGTTAAGGTC
>JBAWZJ010000155.1:0-5483 GCA_037143085.1 Parachlamydiaceae bacterium
GGGTGCCTGTTGTTTTTCCTTCAAACACACCGGAGAAGATCTCCGCTTGGTCTGCCTCGATTCGTGGGGAAGTGTAGGGACTTCTTCCCGGTGCGCGCAAGGCTAAAGCTTCATTAATATCATTTTCAGTAAGTTCGAGACCTGCAGGACATCCATCGATGACGACTCCGATGGCTTTTCCATGGGACTCTCCCCATGTTGTGATTTTGAAAACGTTTCCGAAAGTATTACTTGCCATATGTTTTTACCATTTTGAACAGCGGTTTTGAGGGTGATATGAGACGCTTTCTCGTAAAGAGGTATCCTTTTTTGAGCCAATTCATGGAATGATTGTTCCGGATTGGTTGGATCTAAATAAGCCGGAATGCCACGTTGTTCTATTCGTTTCCATACGACCTCTAATGGCACTTGGAGGTAAATCAGCGTTCCGGCAGATCGGAGTATCTTCACATTGTCGGGATCATTAAGGGCTCCTCCGCCAAGGGCCACAACTGTTGGAGTCTTTTTATCTACTATAGCAATGATTTGATTTTTTTCGAGTTCGCGGAAATATTTTTTTCCTTCTTCTTTAAAAATCTCAGAGCATGTTGCTGGTTTTTTGTTATATGCTTTTTCTATCAACCGATCTGTGTCGATAAATTCCCAGTTCAATTCTTCTGCCAATATTTTTCCCATTGTTGTTTTCCCGCTGGCAGGCAATCCACTGAAAATGATCATTTGATGGAAGCTCCCAGAGCATTGAAATCAGTAACAAAAGAGGGAAATGTTTTGGCTATGCATTCCACGGAGGAAACGATCGTTTTTCCTTGAGCGCCAAATCCTGCAACGGCGAGTGACATAGCCATCCGGTGGTCGTTGTAGGAATGGACTGATGTTCCCTTTAAAATGGATTTGCGTATGCACAGTCCATCGTCATTTTCTGTAACATCCGCCCCCATTTTCCGCAATTCTGAAGCAATACAACGGATCCGATTGCATTCTTTTTGTTTTGCGACGGCTCCATTGTAAATGACCGTTTCCCCTTCCGCAAAACAGCCGACAACAGCCAATATTGTGATGGCATCGATAAAATTATTGATATCAATCTTAATTCCGTTGAGAGGGGAGCCTCGTTTTACGTATACCATCTTGCGTTGTTCATCGATTTCAATATTTGCTCCCATCTTTTGAAAAATGGAGATTAGTTCTTTGTCTCCCTGTAAATCATTCATATCGATATTTTTCAAGGTCACTTCCGACTGTGTAATCAACGCGGCGGCTATGGGGAATGCTGCTGAGCTAAAATCTCCGGGAACATGATACTCGAAGCCCTCATAACAGCTGTTCCCTAATAAGCGATAACGTTCAAACGCATGATTTTTATAAGGGATACCCAACAGATCAAACCATCCCAGAGTTAAAGCAACCCACGGCTTTTCTCCTGGATTTAGGATCTGTAGTTCGATGGGCCCTTCAGCAAACGCCGAGGCGATGAGAAGAGCTGAGACCGGTTGAGAGTCTTCTCCATTGATCATGGCTTTTCCCGATTTTAGAGGGCCTTGGATGATAACAGGGGCATAGTAGTCTCCTCTCATTGAAGCTGTCGATACTCCCAGTTGAGTGAGACCATTAAGTAGAGGTTTCATCGGACGTTGATGTCTAATCGAATCATCCCCAGTGATAACGACAGGGTGTTTTGACAGTGCGCCAATGGCGGAACAGAAGCGTAGGACGATTCCTGAGTTTCCGGCATTAATGACATCTTCGGTATAGTTGATTTTTCCACCAGACCCTTGTATCTCGATCCGTTCAGGAAAGACATCAATGGTCGCACCAAAAAGTCGACAAGCGTTGATCATTGCTTGTGTGTCAGTGGAAGAAAGGTAATGGTGAATGATGCTTTTTCCTTTCCCTAAGGATCCAAAAAGAATAGATCGTAGCGTCTGAGATTTCGATGGAGGAACGAAAATTTCTCCATCTAACTTGGAAAAAGTTGTTTCGAGTTCGAAATTTTGAGTCATTTTACTATTAGACCTTTTGCATTCTTGAGGATTTTTTTGCCAATCCACATTAATTTCTGTTTTAAGGTTAGACCGCTTGGGATTCCCTTGTCCATATCTATTCTAAGCCATCGCAAATAGTTGCTTACAGCTTGTAGTTCTAGTTTTACGTTATCTGTTTTGGTATTTATATGAGTTTCGATGACTTCGTTATATAAATTCACAATATTATTGACAGCCGCTTCTTTAGCGGTTTTTAGACGGATAAGGTTAGAGACTTTTTCGGCATCATAGTGATTGTATTTACGGATCTCATTAGTAATTGTATCTATATTGTATGGGTAATGTCGTTCGCTCAAACCAAAGTTGGCCATCCGTTGCCGTTCTAGATTTTCAGTTGTTACCATACTTCCTGCTCCATCGCATGAAATGACAGCTGCACCGGTAGCGAGAGCCTCTAAAGCAGCCCTTCCTTTCGCAAAAATGATATCGTATTCACCTAAAATATCTTCTGGTTTGAGGTGTGTTTTTCCTATGTGTAGTCCGATTTTATCTAATTTTTTGATCCCACATTGCCGACATGCCGTTTCTATCAGGTGGACACGTTCTTTATTCATAAAGCTGCTGAAGGCAAGTGCTTTTTTAGGTTTGTCGGATAAACATTTTCGTTGCTTGAACCGCTCTAGATCGACAAAATTTAAAAGCAAATGAATGTGCTCCGGAGCGATCCCCCCTTCGACAATCAGCCGTTCTGCAGACAGATCGCATACAGCGACGTACTTGTAAATACGTGGAAAAGATAAAGGAGCCTCCTGCCAGGGAAGCCAACCGTGGCAGAAGTAGATTGCGGGGACATCGGTAAAGTGGAGTAGAGCCGTCAACGTATCTAAGTGATGATGACCGTGAATCACATCGGGTTTTGCGCCTAAGGATCTCAAATCGTTTGTTACGGGGATTCCCTCAGCGCGCAATTTCTCTGCCACATGCCCCAAATCCGTGCTGTATGCAATAGGTTTGTGACCTAATGCAATAAGGCTTTTGGCTAAGTCAAGAGTATATAGTTCCGTTCCTGAAAAGCTGTTTAGAGTGTTATTGACGAGTAAAATTCTCATTTTGCAAATAATGCCGTTAACTTTTTTAGCCCTCTGAAGGAATAAGATAAATTCCATTCTGGGGTGTTAATGTTTTTTATTTCCATGATAGGGAGTCGTTCTAGTAGTGTTTGGAGTCCTATTTCGAATAGGGTCATGCCTAAATGCATGCCTAGACAATTATGGATTCCAGCGCTGAAGCTTAACAACCGCTTTTTTTGCCGGGACAGATCTAAAACTTCCGGATGATTAAAGATTTGTGGATCTCTATTTCCCGCAGCTAACAAGAGAATGATTTTATTTCCTTGTTTGATCACTTGACCATCGATGGTTACGTCTTCTGCAGCTTCCATGTTGATCATATGTACCGGTGGAACATATCTTAGCAATTCATGAAGAGCCGTCGGGAAGATGGCAGGATTGGATAGAAGTAATTCTAGTTGTTGGGGATGTTGATGTAATGCTAAGATGCTGTTTCCAATCATGTGTGGGACGGTATCAATGCCTGAGAAAAGCAATAAAATGATTTGACTAATACATTCCTTTTCCGTCAATACGTTGTCATTTTTGTGAGCTTGTGACAAAAAAGAAATCAAGTCCTCTTTTGGATTGTTCCGACGTTCTTCATATATTTTCCATACATGCTTTTCAAGTTGCTCTATGTTGAAGTTTTCTAGATTTAATTCATCTCTGCTTAATGGGGTTGGAGGGTCTAAAAGTCGGCGGGGGGGGATCGTTTTGCTTAGTATTTCTTCCCTTTCTTCAGGATCTATTCCCAGTATCTGATACATAAATTCCATCGTTAGAGGAAGGGAAAAATCATTGATAATATCGATGCTACCTCGATGGAGAGTACAATCAATCAATCGATTTGCTGTTTCTTTAATTTTAGAGCGCCATTTATCAATTTGGTTGCGGCTGAAAAAAGGAGCGATTAGATCTCGCAAGCGTGTGTGGTCTGGAGGGTTAACTAATAATATCCAATGACTCATCGTTGTAAGAGAAGGCTCCGATTTTATTCCGTCTCCATGCTGATCTATCTTATTTTTCCAGAAATTTCTTTGAAAACGTTTGTCGCTTAAGACATCGCTAATCACTCGATAATTTTTCGTTATCCAGCAGCCTGGAGAACGTATTAGGATTGTTGGGTCACTTGGTAGCTGTTGATAATGATAATAAGGATTTTCTACGAAAGATAGGTGAAAATCATTAAAGATTTCTGTAGGAGAAGCGGTGAGGTTCATCTAATAAATCTCCTGGAATTAATAATATAATAATTAAGACGGTCGATCCTTTGTTTGAGGTTCCTTTCTTGTAGAAATTTATCGGTGTAAACAGCTTCTACATTTCTGTCACAATCGTGAACAAAGATATGAACGTCGTTGTTTTGTTGATTGGCTAACAAAGAAGTCGTATAAATGCTTTTCATCCTTCCGGGAGTTGAATCATTATATCCTTCAGGTCCATCTACAAAAATAATATCCCACTGTGTGTCAAGAACGACTTCTGGAACTGTCAGTTTTAATAAACGACGGTTTTTATTGTTAAGGAGATATTTCCAGTCGGAAAGCAGCGTGTTATAATGGACAAGGTGGACATTAATATCGGGGAGTTGAGATTGCACATGATTTAGCCAATATGCGTTACTTTCAAGGAAAAGTGTTGTTCCACCGATGTTGAGGTCAATCCATAATGAACTATCATTGCCTACACCAAAAATGAGCATATTGCAAGGTCGTTTCTGAAGTAGTGTTTCTGCTATGAGGGAATACTCTTTTACAGATAATTGATTACGATTTTTTTCGACAAGCTCGGTGATGCGGTGGGTGTATTTTTCGGGAAGAGAGTAAGATGTGGCAGGAAAAAATAAGAAATTCCATGCAAGGATGAGAAGACAAATATTCAGAACTCCTGACATTGAGGTGTAGGTGGGGAATTGAAAAAGAGACCGAGATGGAACGATCGACGATGAGGAAATAGTCCATCGCCTATTGCCGAGGAGTCTAACCCTCCATATTGGTTTTTTGCTCAATTCCGACGTCACGTCTGTGATGTTAGGAGTTCCGATATTATGTAAAATTCTATTCATGTCTCATCTCGTAAATTTCTTTGTAAATTCCGCTAAAGCTATTTTTTGAGCCATTGTTATGGATAATGCAGGGGTAGGTATTGGTTGTCACGTAGTGGACTTTTTGAGTGATTGGGTCTAGTTCAATTTCACGCCTTTTCACGTTAAAAAGAGATAAAAAGATTTCGGAAAAATAATCCAAAAAAAACGGAAATTTATTTTCTAGAAAATAGCGAGTTAATTGACCTTGATCGGGGATTGCTGGTTGAATTTCAATTTTGTTTAACATTTTTCCCTGCGTATCCGGTTGTCACATAATTTAGGTTTCAGCCCAGATTTTTGGGT
>JBAWZJ010000156.1:0-5390 GCA_037143085.1 Parachlamydiaceae bacterium
TTTCTTTGGAGATCTCGGCGCAAGAAAAACGACGTTCGTTAAAGGGGCGGCGGCCGGAATTCTAGGGACCTCGGACGTTGATGTGAGTAGTCCAACATTTACTTATCTTAATATTTATACTGGCCCGCGACACACCACTCTTTACCATTTTGATTTGTACCGTTTACGCGACACTGATGATTTTTTAAGCATGGGCTTTGATGAGATGTTCGATGCCGGGGGAGTGTGTTGCATTGAGTGGGCTGAGAAGATCGAAGGGATAATTCCTCCGGGAGCTCTGCGCGTCGATATCGCGCATCTAGGTGGGGATAAACGGCAAATAGAGATTAGACAATTATGACAAACTATACATTTAAGAACGCCAGATTTGTGAAATCGGCGGCACAAGCTAAGGATTATCCGACAATCAAGAGTGATGCTGGAGTGGAGCTGCCTGAAATTGCTGTGGCAGGGCGCTCTAACGTCGGCAAATCGAGCTTGTTAAACGACCTCTTTCAAAGCCGCGATCTCGTAAAAACATCGTCGGTTCCCGGAAAAACTCAGCTACTGAATTTTTTCACTCTTAACGAGGCATTGGTTTTTGTCGATCTGCCGGGATATGGGTATGCAAAAGTCCCTATCGAGATGAGGAAAAAATGGGGGCCGATGGTTCAAGAATACTTGGAAAAACGCCCTCCTTTGAAGCTTATTCTATTGCTATTTGATATCAGACGCCTTCCAAACGATGAGGACAGGCAATTCATCGATTGGGCTGTGAAAAATGAGAAAGCATTGGTTTTGGTTCTGACGAAAGTCGACAAAGTGAAATCGAATGAGAAAGCAGCCAATACACGGAAAATTTTACAAGCTTTTAATTGTGAAAACCTGCATCATATCCACTACTCTACAACAAAAAATGTGGGAAGAAAAGAATTAATCGCATTACTCATCGACGCCCTTGGTGATGAGAGTGCTCCACCAAGTTAAAATAGATGACTCAACTGAAAAAACAGCAATTTGTCTGCATCGACTGCGAGACGACAGGATTAGATCCTAAACAAGACCGGGTTATCGAGGTTGCAGCTGTCCGTTTTACGATGGATGAAGTCTTGGAAGAGTGTGAGTTCCTGGTCGATCCCGAGTGTCTGATTCCAGAGACGTCGATAGCTATTCACCACATTACGCAAGAGATGGTTACCGGAAAACCGACGATTTCAGCTGTTTTGCCTGCTGTCCTTGATCTCATCGGCAAAGACATTATCGTTGGTCATGGCGTTGGCTTTGATATCGAAATGATCGCTGCTGCTGCTGACCGTGCCGGCATTCCGTGCTTGCTTCGCAATAATCGCTACCTTGACACCTTGCGCATGGCCCGTTTGTATGGGGAAAGTCCGACAAATTCCCTAGAACAGCTTCGACGTCACTTCAATATTGCCGCTGAAGGGGCTCATCGAGCAATGAGCGATGTAATAGTGAATGTCGATGTATTTAAGTTTTTAATGATGCGTTACAAAAGTGTCGACCAGCTATTTGATGTACTATCTAGGCCAATAGCGATGAAGATTATGCCTCTTGGAAAGCATAAGGGGCGGCTGCTCAAAGAAATTCCGGTGGAATATTTGCAGTGGGCGGCAAACAAAGATTTCGATCAAGATTTGCTCTTTTCGATTCGTTCAGAGATTAAAAGGCGTAAGAAGGGAAACTTATTTTCCCAAGCAGCAAATCCGTTTGGTGATCTTTAAGTTTTCTGTTATATATAATATAACGGAACATGATTCAAAAGTTGGCATTTCTAGCTGCGTAAAAATCCCCGGGGATCGAAGATCGTAAATTGGTTCGTATTGGTTAATACTGAACAATTTACGCTATTCGATCCGCGTGGATTTTTACGCAGCTAGAAATGCCAACTTTTGAATCACGTTCCGTATAATTAACAAAGGATATGTTTGATGAAGGAATTTCGTGGTAAGGTTGTTTTTTTAGGTTGCGGTAGTGTGGCGCAGTGTTCTCTCGCTATGATCGGCTCAGTCCTTAAAATTTCTCCAAAACAAATTTCTATTATTGATTTTGTTGATAATCGATCAAAAGTTGCAGATGTGATTGCTCAAGGCGCTTCGTATTTTATCGAAAAAGTGACTAAAGACAACTATGCCACTATTCTGGAAAAACATCTTTCTCCCGGCGATCTTCTGATCGACCTGGCGTGGAATATTGAGACATTGGCCCTTATGGGATGGTGTCATGAGCATGATGTGTGTTTTGTCAATACATCTGTCGAATTATGGGAACCATATGCAGATGTCCGCAACAAACACCCAAGAGAACTGACTTTGTACCATCGGCAAATGCAGCTGAGAGATATGGTTAAAGGGTGGAAAAAGAAAAATGCTCCTACAGCGATTGTCGATCATGGGGTCAACCCTGGTCTCGTATCCCATTTTACAAAAAGGGCGCTTCTTGAGATCGCTCAGGAGATAGTCCTTAAAAAACCGAATGATCCTCGTGTGCCGGCTTTAACAAAAGCGATAGCAGATAAAGACTTTGCCCAGCTGGCATATCTTTCAGGGGTCAAAGTGATTCATATTTCCGAACGCGATACGCAAATCACAAGTAAGCCAAAGAGGGTGAATGAGTTTGTCAATACGTGGAGTGTTGAAGGATTGATCGAAGAAGGGATTGCTCCTGCTGAGGCCGGATGGGGGACCCATGAACGTTCCATTCCAAAAGGGTCTTTCTTTCATCTTGATGGACCAAAGAATCAGATTGGTCTAGCCCAAAAAGGGGTGAAGGCTCGGGTGCAGTCGTGGGTACCAAGCGGTCCAATCATAGGTATGGTTATCAGGCACGGCGAGGCTTTCAGCATTTCTGACTCTCTGACAGTGTGGAAAGGGGATGAGGCGCAATACCGTCCAACAGTCCACTACGCCTACTGCCCGAGCGACTCTGCTATCTGCTCGATACATGAACTTGAAATGAGAAATTTTGTTCCTCAGAAGCACCAGCGAATCCTCTCCAATGAGATCATTGACGGAAAAGAGGAGCTCGGCTGCTTGCTGATGGGGCACGATTTTGGTGCTTGGTGGATCGGGAGCATCCTCGATATTGAAGCGTCGAGAAAGCTGGTGCCGGGGCAAAATGCAACGACGGTACAGGTTGCTGCAGGGGTACTTTCTGCTGCAGCCTATGCGATAAATCATCCTCATTTGGGTTTCTGTTTGCCCGATGATTTAGACTATGAAGAGGTTTTGGCTGTGGCGATGCCGTATCTTGGCAATTTTTTGTCAATTCCATCTAAATGGTCTCCTCTAGACAACGTAAATGATCACGTTGATTATGGATCCGATGTGCGGTGTCTTTCTGATCCTTGGCAATTTTCTAATTTTTTAGTATCATCAATTGAATTTGAGCCGTTAAACAACCGGGAGTAATTTATGGAAAAGCGTAAACAGGCTATTCACCAACTTGAAAAAGGTTCTTTTGATGTGAAAGTTGGTTTGGCGGAGATGCTTAAAGGGGGCGTGATCATGGACGTCACGACGCCGGAGCAGGCTAAAATTGCCGAAGATGCCGGTGCTGTTGCGGTGATGGCTTTAGAGCGTATCCCTGCTGACATACGCGCCCAGGGGGGCGTTGCTCGGATGTCAAATGCCGAGTTGATCCAAAGAATCCAAGAGGCTGTTTCTATTCCTGTGATGGCAAAATGCCGCATCGGTCACTTTGTTGAAGCGCAAATTCTCGAGGCACTATTCGTTGATTTTATCGATGAGAGTGAAGTGCTGACACCAGCGGATGAGGAATATCATATCGATAAGCATGCATTCAAAATTCCGTTCGTCTGCGGCTGCCGTGATCTTGGTGAGGCATTACGACGTATCGGCGAGGGTGCTGCGATGATCCGCACAAAGGGCGAAGCTGGCACTGGAAATGTTGTAGAGGCTGTTCGTCATATGCGAGCTGTCCAACGTGATATCAGACGTCTTGTCGCTGTCGATCATGCAGAGTTAATGACGGAAGCTAAAAATATGGGCGCTCCATACCATCTAGTTGAACAGGTGGCAAAAACAGGGAAATTGCCGGTTCCTAATTTTGCAGCGGGTGGGATCGCGACACCAGCAGATGCCGCATTGATGATGCAGCTTGGAGCCGAGAGTGTTTTTGTAGGATCTGGTATTTTTAAGTCTGAAGATCCTCCAGAGCGTGCTAAAGCCATTGTCGCTGCGACAACATACTACAATAATCCTGAGGTGTTGGCTAAAATTTCTATGGGCCTACTCCATGCGATGCCTGGTCTTGATATCAATGAATTGAATAGGGAAGATTTGTTGGCTCCAAGAGGGTGGTAGTCATATGGCCTCGACGAAATTGTGTATTGGCGTTTTGGCTCTGCAAGGGGCGTTCGCCAAACATATTCAAATGTTGTCTCGACTGGGCGTTAATGCCATCGAAGTCCGTTATCCGGAGGACCTAGTCCGTTGCGACGGTCTGATCATCCCAGGCGGCGAGTCGACGGTGATAATGAGGCAATTTCGTTTTATCGATCTAGAAAAACCTTTTATTGAGTTTGCTAAAACAAAACCCGTTTTTGGAACATGTGCCGGACTCATTTTGATGTCTCGCAATATTGTCGATGGAGCTTCTGGATTCAACTTGATTGATGTGACTGTTGAGCGGAATGCGTTCGGTCGGCAGATCGAATCTTTTGAGACTGATGTGGTATTTTCTCCCGAAACGGGAAAAAAATCGGATATTCCAGCGATATTCATCCGCGCTCCGAGAATCAGGCATGTGGGCGAGAAGGTTACTGTTCTTTCCCGACTGAATGATGAACCTGTCATCGTGCAGCAAGGGATTCACCTTGGCGCCACTTTCCATCCCGAATTAACTGACAATTCTACTTTGCACCTTTATTTTATTCATAATGTGACAAAAAATAAGGAACATCATGGCTAATCAACAATTGGCTATAGGGATCGACCTTGGGGGAACAAAGATTGCTGTGGGCCTTGTTGATGAGACAGGAAAAATCCTCCGTTTCGAAAAGATTCCCACTCGACATGACGGTGCCGATTGCGTCGTTTCTGACATCATTGCAACAACAAAAAAAATGGTCGGTGGAGAAAAAAATATTGTCGCTGCAGGCGTGGGAATGGCAGGGCAAATCGAGGCTCTGTCGGGCGTCGTTCACTTTGCTCCTAATCTCGGCTGGAAGGAATTCCCTTTAGGCAATCGCTTATCAGAAGGGCTGGGTCTTCCAGTGCATGTATTGAATGATGTCCGCGCGGCAGCATGGGGAGAGTGGATCCATGGTGCCGGGAAAGGGGTAGATGACCTTGTGTGTTTATTTGTCGGCACAGGAATCGGTGCCGGGCTCGTCAGTGGAGGGCGCATGCTCATCGGTAGCAATAATGCGG
>JBAWZJ010000157.1:0-5363 GCA_037143085.1 Parachlamydiaceae bacterium
AAGACCCCTCCATAATCCTCTTGGAGAGTTCCTTGCATCAATTTTCCCGAGTGCTTTTTCTCGATGGATATTTCACTAGCATACTTCATAAACCAGGAGACACCAAGAGTCCCTTCCTTTAAATGACTCCCAACAAACGACCGTTCAATACACAATGGATCTGTTCCATGATGGATAATTAAGTCTATTGAAGAATCACAAAAACTGCCGGTGATGACGTTGACACACCCATGAACGAATGAGGAAGGTTCTCCCTCCAATTTTGCTAATGGGGGCGTATTAGATTGAACAATACCAAAAGACAAACTTTTGCATAAGACTGGAGGTGGGTAATGACACCCCTCTTTCTCTTCCTCTTCATCTGCCTGTGAATATGTGAAAAAGGCTAAGAAGAATAAATAAAAAATGATCCGTCTAGGTTTCGTTATAAACATCTGTATCGAGTAAGAACTTGCAACTGGTGTCAAAAAAATAAAACATATTTTTTAACACCTTCTCATTTTCTCAGTCAATTTTTTTATTCACCAGTTGTAATCGTTCTCATAACCAAGCTCGATCAATAAATCGCCAATCTCCTCCTTAACGACCGCCTTATGCTCTTCGTTGAAATACTCTTTCCACGACCCCACCTTCCCTTTGAAAAAGAAACGACCACTTCCAAACGACTTTTCATACACTCTTTTCAAATACGCATTCGTGCAATTCATTCCCAAGGCATTTGCTATTTTCCTCATTTCTCCTATTGCATCCTCGTCGGTGGCAGCTCCTCCATGAGATCCCATGAGTCGACTAAAATCCAATACACAGCAAACCGGCGAATCCAGCCATCCCATAAAACATAGTGTTTGTTTTCTTAGTTGTTTTTTTATCATACAGACCAATCGTTCATCATCGGAAGAGATCTGTTTTATCGACTGATCATTAAAATGGATATTTTTGTAATGATTTAACAAAGATACTATTTGGTCTCTAGGATCTCTTTTTACGAAAAAATTAATGCAATGCCTTTTAGCCAAATATTCTTCTAAAACGACCGAATAAGGAGGGTGTACGTGAAGAAATGTCCCCTGCTGTTTGTTTATTTTCCAAATATGATCCATGAGACACCGTTTCCATGGATTAATAACCGGAGAGAAAAATATATAATCTTTATTTTCTAAAGCTTTCTCAAAGGGTTCAGAAATAGGCTCGACATCTTCCATATATTCTTTTGGCCAATACACAGTTCTGCCTGTGAATTCTTTTAACACATTGATCAGCAAGTGAGTTCCAGTTTTTGGCTCTGTAAATAGGACAAAATCAACCGAATACAATGCCATATGAAAGAACATCGGCATGAAAATTAAAACTTTTAAATAATGAAAAATCATTCCTTTCTCCTTTTATACCGAATTACTGTTCCCAAGAAAATTCCCAAAAATGAATAGCAAACGATTCGTTCCTAATCTTTGAGGTTAACTCATTAAATGAAAGGAGCCTTTCACACCAAGGTAAGGGATAAAAATAAGAACAAGGGAGAACAAGCACTGTTTGCATATTATCTTTCAAAGCCTCAAGAAACGCTTTTGTGAGAGGTCCGGGTCCAGATCTGACATATTGTAGGCTACCATCATTTTCATCCGGCGAATAGGTGTAATCAATACAACGTTTGATAACCGTACTATTTCTCGCCGCCCCAATGATTGCACTTCCTAACAAAGGGCCTCCATCAAGCTTGGTCTCATTGTTATTCTCAAAGCCAGCAAAAGCTGAAAGTCCTTTTGTAACCAGATCCTGGAAGGATTTTAGACAGATGACGTCAATATCGGTGTAAATCCCCCCTAGCTGATACAGGATTTCAAATCGTAAAATGTCTGATTTTTCTGCCCAATTTTCTCCTTTCAAAAAGAGATCCTTAGAACGAGGGAAAAACCATAGAAAGTTTTTAACGTCTTCATCTGTCCACAATCGAATCTCCCACTCTGGATGATACCTGCGCCATGAGTCGATGGCAATATCAACAGCCGAGGGCGGATACGATCCTAACCAGATTAGGTGGATAATTGGGGGAATAGAGAAACAAAGATCGTCCGAGATGGTTTCTGAACCAGCCGTTTTATCAAAATTTCGGCAAAAATACTGAAATTTTTGTTTAGCCCTTCTAATAAGCGAGCATGACAATACTTTAGAAGAGGTCAACGCTCGGCCAGATTCAAGGGATTTGATAAAAGAGACAGGCAAAAAACCAACTTCCGGAGACTCTAAATTGTACAATATGTCCAACATGGTTGCTGTATAAGTGAAAGCGTCTCTTTTTATGTCGTCAGCACACTCCCCAGCCGTTAAGTTTAAGCAGAGGAACACAACAAATGAAGCCCAATATGTGTAAATTTTTCTCATTTGATGATCCAACCAAAAGAGGTTAGATCGATATCTCGTTTCATTTCATCCCTCAAGAGTAGCTGTAACTCTTGATTGTAAGGAGCATAAAATTCAGACATCTGTTCTCTCAAACCAGGCGACAAAACGATTTCATTATTTGGCGATTGGTGCCAAATCTCATACTTACTCAAGCTAAAAGGTGACAATCCCAAGAAGTCATAGACTTCATTCACAATCTTGTCAGAATTAGAAAACAAATCTTCGGAGCAGATGATATGGATTTGATCATCAGGAAAGAACTTTCTCCAGGCTTGAATTAAGGGCGTATAAACTCCTGCATAAATATAACGATCCCACACAGACGGATTACATTCATATTTGATCATGTTTTCGGCGAAAATTATTTCATGGGATCGTTCATCGTGTTCTTGTCCAAGTCGCATAGCCATTTTGTACTGAGAAAGAGCTCTATCTACTGGATTTCTGAGTAAAATAATAAGTTTCACACTCGGAAAGTACTGTGCGACCTCTGCTGCAGTAAGTGGATTCTCAAAGTACCCCGCAGAAGCTTCTCCATTTAAGAAAAAAATACCGCCCGGCTCTTTTTTGGGGAATTGACTGAGGTACCAATCCATGCCCTTATCATAATTACTTTTTGCATACTGCTTATTAAAAAAATGTAACTCTTTTTTTGGTCCTGTCCGAATATTTGGATGTTTTTTCATGTAATGAAACAAAGATGACGTCCCGCATTTCACCCCCCCTATGATTAGAAAATCGACGCCTCCATCCGTCGGAATAGCTGGGTCGGAAGCGTTAAGAGGGATAAGGGAAAGGGCTACGATAGAAAAAACAGAAAGATAGAGAAACCAATGCCTCAACCGTTCCACCAGTACACGATGGTTTGTCAAATAAAAGATTCCGACTTTTTCCGCTCGGGGCTTTATTACTTCACTGTTTTCCATAGGCGTGATTTTACGAATCATTATAATTTTTCAAAAGAACAATCATTTTTTTTAATTACTTCCTGGTTCATCGCATTCAATCGGATTAATTGATCGGTCATCAGAAAATTGTCTTCATAAATCTGATGAGCATTTGCGGCCATTTCTAGAGCTTTCTCCGGGTTTAAACGAATCTGATTCATATACCCCTCAATTTGTTGATAAATCTCTTCGGCAGATAGAGAAGTGTCTATATAAAAAACAGAGTCTCCAAAATGTTTTTTTACAAAAGCATTTTGATCCGAAATCACGACTGCAGATGCCGCTGTTGCTTCAAAAATTCGAGATGAGGGGATATTTTCTTGGTTGTGAATATCAGAATGAATAATCAAAACAATTCCGTGTCTCTGTAATACTTTGACGACCGATATACCATCGAAAGGGATTTTGCCCATGAACCCTTTAGAAATCATATCTTTATTTTTAAAAATCCCGTAAAACCTTGTGAAACCACTTTGACTTAATAAGTTGTAAAGAGTCTTATATTTCGTATCGGTCACTCGCTCACTCCAAACAGGTATCATCGTCATGAGATTTTTCAATACACTTTTTTTATATTCGATTTTTTGGACGGTAGGATAGAACGGTATAAAAAACAATTCTTTGTTAATAGATCTAAAAGCAGTTTCAAAGGAATACGGTTTCTTTACAGTTAACAAGTATCCATCACACTCCTCATATTTTTTTACAAGCTGTCCTGTTTCATCTAAGAAACCGAATGGATGAAAAATAGTTTGGTATTTGGGACAGGTTCGATTGTTATATCTCTCTTGAGGAAGCAAGCAAATGACCCAATCCAAGCCTTCAATATCATTGAGATATTCTCCTCTTTCCTCATCTAGAAAAGCTTCCCACCCTAAACTCTCCGCGGCTATTTTAATGCGCCATCCCACTTCCCTTTCTCCACACCATCTTCGATCGCTGATAATGCCGATCCGAGTGGTAGCACTAATTTCCAAAGAAAAAAACACAATAAATACTAAAAAAAATAAAATTCTGTAATTCATTCTTCTCTCTCGTACTTCATTTCCTCATGCATGGCCTGTAAACGGAGCAACTGATCCGTCATGAGAAACTCTTTCTTATTTATTTGATAAGACCTCTTAGCCATTTCTAAAGCTTTTTCCGGATATAACCTAATAGCTTTTATGTGATTTTCAATCTGCTTATAAATTTCTTCTGCACTCAATGCAGTATCGATATAAAAAACGGAATCTCCAAAATGTTTTTTTACAAAAGCATTTTGATCTGAAATAATCACTGTTGATGCTGCTGCGGCCTCGAAAATCCGAGCGGAAGGGATCCCCTCTCTATTGTGGTGATTAGAATGTATGATCAAAGAAATTCCGTGTTGTTGTAAAACATCGATCACGGATACTCCATCAAAAGGAAGTGTTCCCATGTACCCTTTTTCAATCACGTTAGTCTCTTGATTGCTTCCATAAAATTTTACAAATCCACTTTGATCCAACGATTTATATAGCTTCCGGTATTTCATGTTTCTAACACGATCCCCCCAAATTGGCATCATTGTCATGATATCCTTCAACTCAACTTTTTTATAGTCGATTGGTTGGACTGTCGGATAAAATGGGATAAAGAAAGGTTTTTTTTCTTGCAATACGGCCCATTTTTTAAAAGACTCTCTCTCTTTTATCGTCAGTAAGTAGCCATCGTATTTCTGATAACAAGACAAAAGATTTCCGTTTTCATCTAGATAATTTTGAGGTTGAAAAACAACCAAATAGTTAGGGCACTCGGGATGGAAATTCTCATTTTTAGAGATGATACACACCACCCAATCAAGCCCTTTGACTTCTTTGAGATCCTTCCCTTCGGTTTCATCTAAAAAGACTTCCCAGCCGAGATTTTCCGCGGCTATTTTCATACGCCATCCGAATTCCCGTTCCCCTGATAATTTCGTTTTGCTAATAATCCCCATACGAACATTCGCTTGAAGTTCTACGGAACAAAAATAAAAAATGATCAGAAAAATAA
>JBAWZJ010000158.1:0-5289 GCA_037143085.1 Parachlamydiaceae bacterium
CAACGGAACGGTGAAAATGCTGAGCGAATCGTAGAAGTTCGGAGGTGGCTTTATAGTCTTTAGTTTTCTTAAAAAATGAGATTGAAGATTCACAGAAATTGATGGTGTTTTTTATGAAGTCTTCGTTTTCTTTTGGAAGCTTCCCTTCAAATTCCCGGATCAATAAGTCGTTCTCAAAAAATAAGAAGTTCAAAATAGTTCGATACTGAGGGAATCCGAGTTTGCTAACATTTTCAGAGAAGTAACTAAGAGTGTTTTGAATTTGTGTTTCAGCAAATCTGCTTAATGATAAAATCTCTTTTAAGTCTGGGATTTCGCTTTCGTATTTATCATAAATTTCTTGAAGATATTGAGCATCATTCGGTTGAGGTCTGATTCTACTGCTTTGTTTTTTATAAGAATCATTATGGTAATAATCAACTTGATTATTACGGATTCTGTATAAATTTTTTTGTTGTTTGTAAAATAGATCACCATAAGAAAAATTGTTGCCGATGTATTGACGGGCTATTAAATTATCTATTTTTTCAATCATTATTTTTATTTCATATACGTTTACGCTTTTGTTGCTGTTTAGATGTAAGAATTTTTGTATTTCGTAAATTTCAAAAGATAATTCTGGATGATCCAATAAAAAAGGGAGGGTATTAATAATTGAGTCGCTGATTTTGATTAATGATGTGTCGGCTATTGAGCTTCCCCCAGTTATCTGACCATAATGAATCGCGGATAAAAATTTAAAATATAAACCGAATGTTTTTTTTGAAAACAATATCTCGGTAGGCGTTATGTAACCTCTTGTAGCGTTAATTTTCCAAACGAACTTCAAAAAAATAGAGAAGATTTCGTCTATTCTAGGGGGTGAGATTATTTCGCATTCTGACCAAAAGGCTTTATTATTTAATGGGATTTTTTTGATGAATTCCAAATATTCGTTGAATATTTTTAAAATGGATTCGTTTGATAGATTTTCAATAATTTGGGATTGTTGGTAATAATAGTTCATGTGAATATTAAGAGTTTCTGGTGAGCCATCCCACGGCTTATCAAGAGTAACGAGAACTTCTGTCTCTGCTGCATTGTTTGTGATATTGTTTGTGATAATGATTTCAGGAGGAGCTTGTGCCTTTAGTCG
Organism: Parachlamydiaceae bacterium; assembly: GCA_037143085.1. Classification (GTDB taxonomy): domain Bacteria; phylum Chlamydiota; class Chlamydiia; order Chlamydiales; family Parachlamydiaceae; genus JBAWVE01. Next base: position 1,136 of record JBAWZJ010000158.1, read on the forward strand.
ACCAATTTCTAGAAGAGCTGTTTCATCGGAATGTTGTGATATGTCGAAAACAAGAGGTTGCCTTTTCTCTTTTGCGGCTTGATCGATCGTTGATAGTTGATGTTTGAAGTCTTCCGCAAAGCCGACCGCATAATCTAACTCATTATCGGCCAGGATCCCTTTATCGTGCCACTTAGGTAAGTTGTAAGTGAAAGCGGTGAGTGCTTTTATCAACAGTGAAAGGTTGCTGTTTTCCGATAAACTTGATCGCGCATCATAAAGGGTTTTGAATTGGGTTTTAAAATCGAGGCGGTCTGCCAATTGTTCTTTAACCGATGTGGAAGGATATATAGTGGTTAACGTTTGATAGGCGCTATTTTCATCAATATCGACAAGTCTCTCTTCGGCTATATTATCGCCAACTTTCCCTCCAGTTCTTTCCAGGAGGTTGCGATAGACTTCTTGAGGCGTCTCTTTACTTTCCAGAGATTTTTTGAGGTTGCTCCACAGGCCTTCAGAGGATAATTTTTTGTAGGGGATACCTCGGATTTCCTTAAAAGGAAAAAACTTTTCTCTTTTTTCAACAATTAATGGTGTTTGGATTCCATCCTCTGCATCTGAGCTATAGATCCTCAATGTATATGAATTGAATAGTGTTGAAGGTTCTCGAATGACTTCATAAGCAAGCCCAAGGGTGCTGTCAGAGAAAAAGAATGAATGCCCTTCGGTCAATTGACTCAGGTGGTGATTGAATTTTTCTTCAAAAGAATCTGCTGCTCCTTCGGCGAAGATGTACGACAACTCTTCAGCGATAGAGACTGTTGTTTCTAAATTTTCTAAGAAATCGTGCAGATCATCATGGTGCACTTTATCGAAGAAATACGGGTTTCCCAAGTACTCTTCACAAAAAGCTTGCTTCTTATATTCAGTGCATAATGGGTTCTCGATCGTTTTTTTTAGTTGTTGTAGAGCTTCTCGTTTGAATTGGATTGCGTCCACTGTGTTTGGTGTCGTTGAAGAGATATCATGACCAAGAGGATGTGTTCTGAAGATATCAGAAAGGAGCTCATTGCTCACAGGAATAGGGGAAGACTTGAGAAAATTATCGAGTTTTTCAAAAGAAATATCTGACTTGAACCGCTCATAGGAAATGGTTGCTTCCATCTTTCTTTTTTCACCGATATAGGATTGATGGCAAGATCGTATCTCTTTTAGCCAACGCTTTACCCCTTTTTTGGAATATTCTGGGGGGGCTGTTTGCATCTGTTGTTGACATGTCATATCGAGAGAACGAAGTTTTTCTGCATGTTCGTCCATACTCTCAAAAAAGAAAGGATTTTTTGTAGATTTTTTTGCTTCTTCGATTTTTAGTTGAGATTGGATTTCATCTTTGTGTATTGCTTTTAGTGCAGCCTTACCTAAAGACAATGTTTCTATCGGAATCTTTTCTAGAGGCGATTGTAGGGCTTGAAGTTGGGAGCGCAAGTAAGAGTCATATTGACTTACAAAAAAATCATGGCCTTCTACATTCAGTGCATTTTGTAAATGGGTGTTATAACCCGTTGTCCCATTTGGGTCTTTGGCGGCTTCATACATTTTACGGCAGTGGAAAAATAACTGTTTGTCACTAGAAGTGGAGGGTGTTAACTCTGTCGACGTTGATAGATCTCCTGTTGTTTCTTGTTCAAACGAGTTAATAAGAGCGTCGAAGGTTTGGTCTCGGAATGTCGGAAAAATGTTATAATGCGCCCATTTTTGCCAATTCGTTGCGTTGGCCAGAAATTGTCCATCTTCTCCTTCTCCTAGAAAGAGGGATATCCAGTCGGCAACAGACGTGGGAAGGATAGATTTGGCTATTTTAGAGATTTTTGATGTTTCAGATGCTCTTTTTCCCGGAGCAGAATCTTTATCATAGAAGAGGTCGATTTTCCCTTTTAAGTAGTTGTCATAGTGTTCTACGAAATCGTTATCTGGATTTGAAAACCATGAAGACTGTATAGAGCGCGCTTTGTTCAAAGCTGCCTCGTACTCTGCGCTATTTTCTTCTTTATGTGCTTTCGTCATTTTGGCTATGTAGTAGTCATAGTCTTTTTTTCCGATTGGAAGAACGGCTTTTTGTGCAATCGGTGCGACTATGCTCCACGCATTAAGATAACCAAAAAAGATGCGAAGCGCGCGTTGTGCTTCAGGAGAATATTCAGAACCAGCCTCGATAGCGAGTTGTTTTTTGATTGCTAGACGTTTTTCTCTTGTTAATGGAGGGCGCTGAGCTCTAAGTTCTTCAATGCGGTTGGAGGGAGCTTCTGGTGCATCGGAATCAATAGAGAACGACTCTATAAGTTTCTGTTGGTTTTCTAAAACTTCTCTTAATTGTTTTTGGATATCTTGTGGAATAGAGGGGGTCTCCAAGAACTTTTGAATGTCTTTTGCTAATTGGATTGAAATTTTATTTACTGCATTCAGGCAAAGGAGATTGTTATCGAATTCGGGTGTTGCTGTTTCTTCGTCTAATTCAAATCCAAAAAACTGGCGGATGCGATCTGTTGTACTGTAGTTTTTTTTCAGATGGGCCTTGCATTCATCAGCTTCTATTTGTATTGAATGAGTGAGGGTTTCGGAAAAGTCTTCTAGGGTTTCCAAAGCACGTTTTTGATGAAATTCACATTTTCGTTTAATCCTTTCTAGCCATACTTTCGATTGTAATAAGTCATCGGAACCGTGGCTGCTGAGTCTTTTCATGACTTGGACGACGTCTGCATAAATTTCTAGAGAACAATTTAATTTTCCTTCGTTTAAAGATTCTGTCTGTGCATTCAGGTCCTCTAGATAACTATCTAATTCTTCACATAGGGAAAAGTAACGTTCAAACCAAGCGGCGCTTTTGAGAAATTGTTCTGTTTGTTCTATGAGTGCTGTCACTTCCTGTGTTATTTCTAAGTTAGAAACTTCACTTTTCAACTCGGTGAGTTCTGATAGAAGATTCTCTAAAAGAGGTCGTCCTTCTTCTATTTTGAAATAATCACTGGTGTCTTCTTCTAATACGGGTAAAGGGACTGTAAAATAATTCTCGAGGGTCTTTTCGAGAGTTTTAATTGAGGGGAGCATATTGACAATCAGGTTATGGGCGGAATCAAAAGCTTTAGCTGGCCATGTTTGACTTTCATAAACGTTACCAGAACCGCCTACATGCTTCAGGATTTGTTTAACTTGTAATAGACGGTTTTTGATTTCAGAAATATCGGGCTCCAAGGTGGTGGTTGGTGGCCACAAAACATCTTCATTTGGAGGTTCCATCACAAAAAGTTCAGAATTAGGTTGCTGTATCACGTTATCATCTGGAGCTACTGTTTCTGGGATAATTGACTCGTCTGTAATGATACTTTCCGAAAGAAACGGAGGATTAGAAGACGCGTCTTCATTGACAGTCTCGTATAACGCAGGAATGGGTGTTTCTGGGCGGGAAGGTAGAGTAGTTGCTTCCTCACTGTCTGATGGAGAAGGCTGATGGGATAAAATCGTTTTATCTGGAGTTTTTGAGATAGTAAAGTCTGGGACTGCTTTTTTAGTCGTATCAGAAAGTATGTTTGAGGTTGATACTTGTTTTGGATTTAATATCTTGAAAACAAGCTGTTTTTGCTCATCAGAAAGGATGCTTTTGATTTCTTCAGGGAGATTCGAGATAGCGAAACTCTTGGTAGAAGAAAATTCATTAACATTTTTAATGTGTAAGATGGTTGCTAATGCATGAAAGAGACGGCGAGCTAATCCCTGGGTGTAAACTTTAACAATAACATTATTTTCGTTAGGTTGTTGTTCAATACAAATTTTGCGTCTCTCACCCCAGGAGTTGCTAGTGTTCCAGTTTAATTTATTTGTAATTGTGTTCATTGGTTTTTATGTTTGTTTTTAATTTATTATACATTGTTATGTTGTTTTGTTTGTATGGTTTTTTTTTGAAAGAAGAGTAGTTTTAAACGGTTTAAACGTCCGTTCGATGCGATATACCGAACATAATTCAAATATTGGCATTTCTAGCTGCGCGAATATCTTCGAGATTGAAGATCTTAACTTCTTAATTATTAAATCAATACGGACAAATTTACGATCGGATTTTGCTTTCTAGAAACGTTAACTTTTGAATTACGTTCGGTATAACAGTGAAATGACTGTAGAGT
>JBAWZJ010000159.1:0-5249 GCA_037143085.1 Parachlamydiaceae bacterium
GGGCGAACATTCCCAAATGGTGAAGGCGCCCACCACTGCAAACGGTTGTGACTCAAAAAGTTGTGTCAATTCACCGTCTTCAATTGCCGTTTTTAGGATAATATTATGAAAGAGCTCTATTGTTTTGTGATGAAATAAGTTTTTCTGTAAAATTCTTTGATTTCTGAATGGAAAGCTGTCCCGGCAGCAAAAAGTTGCTTACAGTCGGGGAGACTATCCAAAAAGAGGCGGCCATACCGCTTATTGATGAGTCTATTGTCTAGGCAAATGACACACCCTCGATCTGACCGATTCCTAATAAGGCGTCCAAATCCCTGTTTAAATTTAACGATCGCTTGCGGGAGGGAATATTCCATAAAAGGATCTCCTCCGGTTGCAGTAATGGCTTCTGATCGAGCCTGAATTAAAGGGTCGCTTGGTACTCTGAATGGGAGCTTAACAATAATCACACAGCGGAGGGCTTCTCCCGCAACATCGACTCCCTCCCAGAAGGAGTCGGTTCCAAAAAGCACAGAACGGTTGACTGTTTTGAATTTTTTGAGAAGGGTGTGCCTGTCATCATCTCCCTGCTTTAGAGGATGAAATCGATGCTCCCTCATACGAGATTCTAATTTCTCAAAACATTCCTTCAGCATCGTGTAGGAAGTGAAGAGAACAAATGCATTTCCTTGGCTTGCTTGGATCGCTTGCCAGATGTTTTCTATAGCGGCATGAGTGAAACTGGATTCACTAGGCGCGGGGATGTCTGTAGGGACGGCTAAAAGAGCCTGTTTTTTGAAGTCGAATGGTGAGTTGTAAATGTGTTCCTTGACTTCTCTCCCCTTTAATTGTTCAGGAATGAGGCCTAGTCTGCCACGGATGAAGTCAAAATTGCTATTTGTCGTCATTGTTGCGCTGCATAAAATGATCGTAGAAAATTTGCTGAATAGGTAATCGACAAGATGTGTCGACACATCCAAATCTGCATCAACGAGAGCGGTATTGATCATCGTTTTGAAATGCTGTTGTTCAATCCAACGGACTTTCGTCGGCGGAATCTGTGAATTGATGAATTGCTCCATCGTGTCGCTGATGCCGGTCAAACGGTTAGCTAAGATGTTGATTTCAAAGCAAATTCCGCGTGTTTGCTCATCGATTTGTGGATTATTCAGGTTTTTCATGTCTCCGGTAAGGGTGCCTAAGGCGGTGGCATAACGTCGAATGGAGTCGCTCAGCTGCTTTGCCAAAGGAAATAGTTTGTCCTTCCAGGAGGCTTGTTTGTAGTGGTGGGAGAGAATACGCAGTTTACCCTCTCCTTGAGTCGACTCGTTGCCGGGATTTCGGGCATATTGAGTGAATTCAAGGAAAGCTCCGAATGTCTCATGAGCTTGCAGCAAAATGTCGCGGCGCAATCCTGGTAAATCTATCGTTAGGCGATTTAAGATCGACGTGACTTCGGCTAGCGTTTGGTGGCGGTAGTGACTTTGCAATTTATCTTTGAGAACAGGGAGTTTACCATACACTTTCCCTTTCTTTTCTCCTGTCAAACGTGCCATCAGGCGCATGAGGTCGATATGGCTCACACGTGAGGCAAAGTAGTCGGTGGCAATATCTTCGATGTTGTGCGCTTCATCGATGATGACTCTGTTGTAATAAGGGAGAATCGCCGGATCTTGAAAATTTTCCGCATCCATTCGACAGACCAAATCGGCAAACAGCAAATGGTGATTGACAATGAGAATCTGTGCTTCACTAGCTTGACGACGGGCTTTGAAAAAGTGGCATTGTTGGAAGTGAGGGCACTGATTTCTCGTGCAAGAGTCGCTTTCAGCCGCCACCTTTTCCCATGTTCCAGGAGAGGGGGAAAAAGGAAGGGATGAACGGGAGCCGTCGTGCGTCGAGTGACCCCACTCGGAAATTTTGTGGATCTCTTCAACCTCTTCAGGTGTATGAAGGAGCAACTCGTGATGAATCTCTTCTAATTTTCTGGTGCATAAATAATTATGCATCCCCTTGACAAGGACGGCCTTCAAATTTAAGTGGAGAGCACGATCGATCAGCGGGATATCTTTGTGGATTAACTGCTCTTGGAGGGTGATTGTATTGGTCGAAATGACCGTCTTCTCTTTAGTTTGTGCAGCCCACAGCATTGCGGGGATTAGGTATGCCAAACTTTTCCCTGTACCTGTTCCGGCTTCGATCAATGCAATATCGCCGCGATGGTACGCATCTAAAATGTTGCGCATCATGGCTTGCTGCTCATCGCGAGGCTCAAATCCTTTAAGCTGTAAAGCAATAGGACCTGATGATGAAAGGATGTTGAGGGCTGCCTCGACGTCAATCGCAGTGCTGTTACAACTCATCTATTCAGCTTCGAGAAGGTCTAGGAAGGCTCTAAGCTGTTTCGAACGGGTTGGATGGCGCATTTTACGCAAGGCCTTAGCCTCAATCTGACGGATCCTCTCACGCGTGACATTAAACTCGACGCCAACCTCTTCCAAAGTCTTCGGCTTTCCATCGAGAAGGCCAAAACGTTGAATCAAGACTTTCCTTTCTCTGTCTGTGAGGGTAGATAAAACTTCTCCGATCTTATCTTTTAAGATCGAATATCCCGTCGCTTCAGCAGGAGAGTCTGCAGAGGTGTCTTCTAAAAAGTCACCGAACTGGCTTTCGCCCCCATCACCAACTTCTGCTTGTAGAGAGATTGGATGTTGAGCAATTTTGTAAATTTCCCTTACCCGTTCCGACGTCAGACCCACCTCGATAGCGAGTTCTTCCGGCGTAGGTTCTCTTCCCGTCTCCATCATCAGCTTTTTAGCTCCTCGGAGGACGCGATTGATCGTTTCGATCATATGGACAGGGATCCTGATTGTTCGAGCCTGGTCTGCAATAGCGCGTGTAACGGCCTGTCTGATCCACCAGGTAGCATATGTAGAAAATTTGTAACCTCGGCGGTACTCAAATTTTTCCACGGCTTTCATGAGACCCATGTTTCCTTCTTGAATTAAATCTAAGAAGGAAAGACCTCTATTTGTGTATTTTTTTGCAATTGAGATGACTAAGCGGAGGTTCGATTCCACCATCTCGCGCTTTGCCTCTTGGCTCTTATCCATCCATCGTTGAAGCATCTTAACGTCTTTCTTGAAATCTTCAAGAGAGCGGCCTGCAGCCAGTTCGCGCTTATGCAACCGGCGTCTTAGGGCCGATAATTTCGATGCAGCAAATTTGTTTCGTTCTGCTCGAGGAATGAGCTCTGTGATTTCTTTTTCTAAGTAAAGGAATCTGTCGTAGGCTCGCAGAATTAATTCACCGAAATCATCGATAATATTGTGACGGCAGCGCAAACGACGTAAATAAGCTTGTGTAAGGATACGGCATTTTTCAATCTCTTCAGCAAGCTTGATTTTTTCGTTCTTCTTTAGGTTTGGATCACTGTAGGTTTGAAGGAGTTGTTCCAGACGGGAGTCTTCCTTCTTTAATAATGAAGATAGCTTAGGAAGCAGTACCAAAAATTCTTGCTTATTAGGAACCTCTTTTTCACTGATGCACTTATCGAATCTGTCTTTATTCAACAACAGCGATGTGGCGATAGAGATGGCTTCACGCGAAGAGTAGCGAAAACGCATGATAATTCGTTCAATTTGAATCTGCGCTTTTTCAATCCTTTTGGATATCTCCACCTCTTCTTCACGTGTGAGGAGGGGAACAGACCCCATTTCTTTAAGGTACATCCGTACAGGATCGTCAGGTGTTCCTTCGGCGCGCTTAGGCAGAGCTTCTAATTCTTTGGCTTCCTTTTTCTTCTCTTTTTGCCGTTCGACATCAGCCTGATTGAAAATCTGGATGTCCATTCCACTGAGGAAAATCAATACTTGGTCAATCTGTTCAGCCGAGTCAAAGGTCATCGGGAGGATGTCGTTGATTTCCTCATAGGTGATGAATCCTTGCTCTTTTGCCAAAGTGACTAACTCATCGACTTTCTGTTGATGTTGTTGGGAGAACGTTGTCTTAAAATTAGTTTTGCTCATGCTGTCCTAAAAAAAAATTAAACAGGAATATACTCACGCAGAGTTTGGGGTAGACCCTCAGTTTTTGTCAAGGTATTAGACCTCTTGCATAATTCAGGTTCTGTCGATTTTCGGGTTCTTTTGAGTCTATTTTCGACTTCAATTTGCAGGGGTAATATCAGCTTTCGTATATTGCCCCTGTAATTTGAACCGAAAAGCGGCCAAAATAATCCCGAAAATCAACGAATCCTTAACTATGCAAGAGGTCTATTGATCTCTTGCACTCTTTCTGTCAATACTGGTATACATACACGATTCTCTATTATTAAAAAATAAATTAATTGCTCCATGCAAGTTTGTGCCCTTGATGATAAAAATTGTCTTGTTTTTGCTGAAAAAGCAGCAAAGCAAAAAGACTACGGCTGCTTAGAGTGTGGTGAAATCGTTCGCCTTCGAAGTGGAGTCCATAGAAAAGCTCACTTCTATCATAGCAAACCAAATGGGAAATGTCGTCTCCACTCCAAAGGAATGCCTCATTTAATGCTCCAGTATCGCTTGCATTCCCTGCTACCTAACGGTGAAGGAGAGCTCGAGTGCCGCTTTCCATCAATTGGTCGGATTGCCGACGTCGTCTGGCATACAAAGCATATTGTCTATGAGATCCAGTGTTCTCCGATATCAGCAGAAGAAGTTCTCGCACGCAACGCTGACTATGCATCTGTTGGTTATCAAGTGGTATGGATCTTTCACGCAAGCAGATATAATCAGTATCGGTTATCAGCGGCAGAAAAAGCTTTATCTGACTCTCCTCACTACTTCACTACTATCAATAGCCGAGGGGATGGGGAAGTGTATGACCAGTATTCTATCGTAGACAAAGGGATGCGTAAATATCGGCTTCCTCCTCTTCCGGTCGATCTGGTATCTCCATTGTTATTTCCACTCTCTTCAGAAAATTTTCCTTCCCAGATACGCCTCCGTATGGATGCATGGCCTATTTATTTCGCAGGGGACACCATTGATTCTTGTGTAAAAGGGGTTGATAAAGAATTACTCGCACATATTGAAAGATTGCCAGACACGGTCAATCCTCTGCTGGTTCCATATGTCATTGGGGGGATTAAAAATATCTTCGATAAATGGATAGCAGGGCCTTATCAAGCATTATTCAAACTTCTTTTAGAAAAAGCTAGTGGCTAGGGAGTGTACTAGTACGTTGTTAAGATCAAATTTTAGGGTTTGGCTGCGCCAAAGCCCCGCGGT
>JBAWZJ010000160.1:0-5219 GCA_037143085.1 Parachlamydiaceae bacterium
CAGCGCGCTTTACGATCGATCGAATCGCGGGAGCTTTCAAGCTAGCTAAAAAGTCCAACTTTCAGCTGGAACCAGTATATAATCATCGATCTGACACATCTAACGATTTAGAGGGTAAGTCGGGTTTCAACTATGAGATGATCGACCAGTGCTGAGAAGAAATCTGAAGACCAAATTTATTTGGAAGTTTTTGCGGAATAATCGATGGAAAATTCCTAAATATCCAAAAATATTGGATATTCTGTAATTTTATTTTTCGGCTTTCATTCGCTGGAGTTCTTGCTTTTGACCGATATTGTCGAGCATGTCGATGAGTGTGACGGTGCGCCCGTCGATCTCTTTCTTGTAAATCTTTAAGTGATGTTGTGCTTGTTTTGCCACTTGAGGAAAGTGGGTGATGCACAGTATTTGATGCTGTTCTGCTATGTGACGCAATTTCTCTCCAACAACAGCGGCTGTTTCTCCTCCTATGTTGGCGTCAATTTCATCGAATATCAATGTTGGAATTTTTTCTTTTCCGGCAAGAAGGGCTTGAATAGAGAGAAGCATTCTGGAGAGTTCGCCGCCGCTGGCACATTCTTTAAGCGGCAGTCGGTGTTCCCCAATATTTGGCATGAGATAAAACTCTATCCGATCATCACCACTGCTTCCTCTTTTTTGTGGGGTAATTTCTACATAAAATGCTGCTTTCCCCATATTCAGGCTATGTAGATGGGAAATGACTGCTGTTTCCAACTTTTTTGCTGTTGTTGCTCGTTTTGCTGAAAGGTTTGCTGCGGCTTTGTTGGTTTTTTCTGATGCCACTTTAAGTTGGGTTGTGAGAAGTTCAATGTCAGCATCAGCATTTTCAAGGGATTGGAGTTTTTTCTCTGTGTTCGTCAAATAGGTCTGAATTTCTTGAATATTTCCCCCATACTTTTTCTTTAGACGGTTGATGAGCTCTAGGCGTGTATTTATCTTGTCTGCCTTCTCAGGATTGTGTTCGATCCGGCTTTCATAAACGCGAAGTGTATGAGCGACTTCTTCCAGTTCTAGACGAGCATTTTCATAGCAGACGGCAGCTTCCGCAAGGACCGGCGCTATTTTAATGAGTTGGTCGAAAGTTGTTTTTTGCTTTCCCAAATGATTGAGAACAGCAATTTTCTCTCCTGAAAGAACTCGTGTAATATCGCCTACTTTTTGAAGTAGCTCTTCCGCGCTTGTTAGAGCGGTGTATTGGGAAAAAAGCTCCTCCTCTTCTCCTTCTTTTAGACTTGCTTCTTGCAGTTCTTCTATTTCGATCCGGCAAATTTCAATTTCTCTAAGTCTTTGCGACTCGGACTGCTGCAATTTCTCTAGAGTTTCTCGTACTTCGTTTTCTTCCTCCCAGAGGTGTGTAAATATAGTTAAATCGTCCGTAAGGTCGCCGAAAAGATCTACAATTTTTTTCTGATAGTCAAGCGATAGCAGCTTCTGGTTCGCGTGTTGTCCTACGATATCGAGCAAATGTTCTCCTACTTGCTTCAATAGGTTGAGCTGTGCTAGCTGATTATTAATGAAAGCTCGGCTTTTTCCTGTTGCGGAGATTTCTCGCCGAACAAAAAGGTCGTTATCATCTTCATGATCGATGCCGGCTTCATCCAAGAGGTGTTTTAACAGAGGGAGGGAGGTAATATCAAAAACTGCTTCAACAATGCCTTTATCAGCTCCTCGACGGATCACGGAAGTGTCGCTCCGTTCGCCGGCAATTAAATTGAGGGCGTTGAGTATCGCTGATTTTCCCGATCCGCTTTCTCCCGAAAGAACGTTAAATCCTTCTGTAAAAGGGATGGAGGTCGATTCGACTAAAATAATATTGGTGAGGCGGAGTTCTTTGAGCATTAGTCCTCTTGCATAGCTAAGGGCTTATAGATTTTTGGGTTCTTTTGAGTCGATTTTCGATTCAAATTGAAGGGGTAATATACTCTTTTCGATATTATCCTCTCAATTTGAATCGGAAAGCGGTCAAAATAATCCCGAAAATCGATGAACTCTTAGCTATGCAAGAGAACTGTTTAAGGATCGTAAGTCGTGAAAAGGATTTTTTGTATTTTGTCAGATGTCGCTTCTTCAAGAAGGCCGTTCGCGTTCCACTCAGGGACTGAAAAGACAAGGTTCGCTTGCTCTAACTCGGCCGAATGGGTGACGGACTGCGATTTGATGACGTAGGAAACAGGGGTGATGACAATATCGGGTCCACTGAATCGGTAGATAACGATTTTCTGTATATCAGGCGTTTGCTTAGGTGTAACGCTGCGGGCAGCGGCAACTTCTTTGCCTACAGGAATCGCATGATTAAAAATATCGACCAACTCATTTTGTTGTTCAAAATTTAAAGTGTACAACATCTGATTATGCTCTACAGCCATACCTCGGACATCGTTAGGCGAGATGTAACGTGAAGGGACGACGCCAAGCATGGCGGCAACATTCATCAATAATATTGTCGCAAAGCCACCAAGGACAGCTATTGTCATCACTAATGTGATCGTTAAACCAGTTTTTCGATTGTTCATAAATCCCATTCTTACGGTTTCAATAAAATAGAGTCAAGGGTTTTGAAATGGAGTTTTGCGACAAGGCCTAAAGTTTCTCTTCCGTGGGTCCGGATAAATTGTCGTCCGGAGGCTATTGTCCTAAGCGATGCTCCTTTCGGAAATTCTTGGTTAAACTGCTTTTCTAATGTGCTAATACTGTCTACAAATGCCCAGCGCGCGAGTATTGATGCCGCAGCAACGACAATATCCTCTTCACCGCGGTGACGCTGAGTAAGGTTCAATTTTAAGTTTTTCCGCTTAAGAGCGTTGATGACGACTTGTTCATTGGCAAATTGGTCAATGATTACATCGCGGCACCCTGTCTGCTCGGTCAATTGCTCGATTGCTGTGGCGTGGCCCCAGGCGAGTAGATGGTTTAAATTGCCAAATTTTGTGATGAGTTCATTGTATTTTGGAGGGTTGATTTTGACTATGTGGTGTGGACATACAGTGCGGATTTTTGCTGCTAACTTGGTGATCGATACGTCGTTCAGTAGTTTGGAATCTTTTACTCCAATTCGTTGCAGCTCGGCGATGGCGTCCCCTTCGGCGAAGACTCCAGCGATGCAGAGGGGACCAAAGAAGTCGCCTTTGCCTGATTCGTCTATTCCTATTCTCCCTGTTTTATCTGTCAGATTTTCTTTGTGGGTGAAAGAAAATGACTGTAGAATGTTTGGTTCTAGATAAAACTCGATAAATTCTCCCATCGCTTTCCCTTGAACTGTCAGTTTGCCTGATTGGTATAGAGTGCAGTTGACTCCTGTTTTTTTTGCTTGGAAGAAGGTGTATTGGGGGGTTGTCATCTCGAATCCTTGCTCACTTAGATCGTGTATCATTTGTTGAGCTAATGCCGGATTGATTGATGCGACAAATATACTTGGTGTTGAGTTTGTATCATTTTTCTTTTTCATCTTATTTGCTTTTCTCTTTTCTTATAATCATGTATAAAAAGGTTGCCGTATACAACATTAAGGAGGATGGCCGTCGTTTGCAATGCAATTCGATGGCCGATACTATGATAAGCCAAACCGAAATGAAAAGCCTAGGGGAAATTTTTAAAACTCGGCGCAAAGAGATGAATATCTCACTAAAAGAGGCTGAAAATGCCACGTCGATACGTTCCTCATATCTTAATTCTATAGAAGAAGGTGATGTGAGCAAGTTGATTTCTCCAGTTTATGCTCAAGGATTTGTCCGGCAGTATGCGGCCTTGTTAGGGCTCGACGGAGATAAAATCGTCAGAGACAATCAACATATTTTCAATCGTCATGAAGTGCAAGAATTTACCTATGGAATAGGGACGTTAGAAGTCCGTGGCAATCCAGGGGCTGGCGTTAAGTGGTTCCCTAATGTCGTTTGGGTTGTAGCTTCTGTCGTTGTCTTAGTTGCAGCTTGGTACTTGGCTCGTTTTCTCGACTTGATATAAGAGAGAGTCTCTATTGGGGGCGTTAGACTGATTTGTTATTTGATAAACTATCTCCCGCTATTTGTTTCCAGAGGGCTGGTACTCCTGCCATCGCATCACTCATTCTTTTCGGTGTATCTGACTCCTCCCAGTTAGAGAACATCCCTTCTAATCTAGAAAAAGCTTCCAAGAGCGCTTGAGCCGGTGGGTGGTCGGAAGAAATAATGCCAAACTCCTCCTCTTCGTTTATTACGGAGGAGGCGTAGTCAACGAGAAATCCTAAGGCGTAGGTTACTTTGCTTATCTTCGCTTCATCGATGTGCCCATCTGCAGCTTTAATTTTTTCTAAACCAAATGTTGCCACTTCGTTCAAACGTTGTTTACGTTCGTCATACACACCTTCTAATTTAGCTTGTAACGCAGGTGCGAGGTGAAAGATAGAGTCATGGATGAATTCTTTCCCGGATGAAAGGACAATATCATATTTACAAAGGGTTTCTATAAACTTTAGAGGGGAGATGATCTCATCGCAATGCAAAATTTTTATAGGGGCTACACCCGGATATTTTTTCAAGGTTTCAGCTATAGCTTTTTCATCGGGTAAGCAAAAATACATGTTGTCTTGAGTACTGTGGATTGAATCAGATGTCGAAAAATAAGAAGGTTTTTTTGAGTCGTTGAAAAAAATATAACCAAAACTTTGAAGCTTTTTAATAAAAATGGTTTTTAACTCTAATTTATCTTGTGGCTCTACAGCAGGGAATATTTCATCGGTTTTTTCTTTAACGGCTTTTTCGATTTCTTTACGAGAGCCTTGCGGATTGATTATGTTGAATTGATCTTTAAATTTAAAAAAGAAAAAACGTCCTTCATTGGGGCTTGCTCTCCAGCCGATACAATCGATTAAATTCCCACCTTTTTCATCGCTTGTGTTATCCCGGGTGAGTGCTATTTTATCAACCGGAATAACATTATTTTTTATTGAAATTACTGTTGTTTTCTTTGCTAAGTCACCGTTTGGCGAATGATCACTTACGTTAGATGGGTTTAACTTTATTTGCGGGGTCGTGGTGTTTAATCCAACAGGAGTCGGAAAGGGGGAGGTACTGGTGGCTGCTTTGGAGTGAGGGAGACCCGATGTCTGAGGGTCAGTAGGAATGTTGCCTGGAAGAGGCGTAACCATAAAAACACCTATAGTAGAATGTTTCCTGCGTATCCGGTTGTCACATAATTTAGGTTTCAGCCCAGATTTTTGGGTC
>JBAWZJ010000161.1:0-5203 GCA_037143085.1 Parachlamydiaceae bacterium
CGGGAGCTTTCGCGCTAGCCAAACCCTAAAATTTGATCTTAACAACGTACTAGGAAAAGGAGTGTATGAACAGTACCTCCTTTTCCAATCGATAATTCTCATTTTGATCTATGAACAGTAACTAGACCTCTTGCATAACTCAGGTTCTGTCGAATCGCGGGAGCTTTCAAGCTAGCCAAAAAGTCCAACTTTCAGCAAGAACCAGTATATGAAAGCAACGTTAATAACGCAGCTTCAACTGTTAAGTCGATAATTTCCGAACGACTTCCTTCCAGATTGATTTTTCTGCAAAGAGGGACGGATTCCCTTCTCGAGACAGCAATCCAAACAGTACCTATCGGTTTCTCTGGACTCCCGCCTGCGGGTCCTGCAATTCCAGTCACAGCAATCCCATATTTGCTCCCTGTGATTTCAATCACACCCTTAACCATCGCAGTAACAACCTCTTCACTGACTGCGCCCTCATTTTGAAATAGTTTTTTTGGGACATGGAGAATTTTTTCTTTCATCTCATTAGAATAAGAGACAATCCCACCAAGAAAGTATTGTGAAGCTCCTGGGATTTTTGTTAAGCGAGATGCTATCGCTCCGCCAGTACATGACTCGGCAACACTCAAAGACCACCCATGATCAATAAATAATCTCTGGATCGCTTCCTCTAACATTTGACGGCTATGCCCTTTTTGATGAGATGGGGATGCTTGTTGATCCACGAAAGGCATTCTTTTCCGAGGCGCATTGGAACATTAATTACAGACTCATCTCCGACTGCCGTTTTTACATGAAATGGAGTCGGAATCGTATTTTGACGAACCCATTTTTGTAATGCATGAAAAACGTGCGTATTGGGAAATACCGGAGACTCCTTCACAGCCTCGACGATTTTTGTCTGGTCATCTCTATAGAGTTGCGGGTAAGAAAATTGGATCCCCCATGAGATGCTATCAGAGCCAAACACCATCGAGTGAAATTTCTTATCTACTATTGAGTAACTCATATAGTGAGCCTGTAGCTGGATGACAGGCTTTGAAACACGAATAATTTCCCGTTGATCACTTAATGGTAAAGAAAAGAGAGCATCTGTCGTGACAGTCAGTGCAGGAGAAAATAAAGGACGATAAAACGAAGCTTCGGGCTCAACACCATTTTTCAACAAATCGATATAAGCTCGATAATGTTTCAAAAACTCATCTTTTGAAATTTCTCCCTTTCCGACCTGGCATACAGTGCCGCAGGCGAACAGAAAAAATGGGCCTAAATGATCTAAAAGAGCCGCCATCTCATCTCCATCTATCAGAAGCTGAGATTCCAGCCACTTAGAAGCTTGGAGAGGACTCTCCTTTGTTGTTCCTTGTCGCAGCATCATGAACTTTTTTTCTCAAAACAAGAAAGGGCCATCAAAGAGAATACACCTATAAAGATAGCGCTATCTGCAATATTGAATACGGGGAAATCGTAACCCCATAAGACAAAATGGAGCATATCGACAACATGTCCGTAGATAAAATAATCGATAATATTTCCGGTCGCTCCAGCAACAATCAAAGCCATAGGAATATTCCAGCTGCTGTGTTTATTAAAAAACACAGCATAACCACATAAACAAATGACCAAGGCTATTCTCAAGTAAAGCAAAGGTAATTCGTGATCTGCAAATATTCCCCAAGCAGCCCCGTGGTTAGTTTGATGGCTGATAGAGAATTCAATACCGAGAAAGTCTTTAAACACGCCGATGCCGCCATACGGATACCATAATGAATAAAATCGCATGATCGGTAGGTAAGCATTCGTCCAGTATTTTGAAGCCGCATCGGCAATCAATACAAAGAGCCCTACCCAACCTGGAGCGAACCTTCCGGTAAAAATCCCCATCAAATCAGACCTTTTTCCACCTGTTCTTGAGCTTTAACCGTCATTGTCGCATAAGGAACAGCTTCCAAACGAGCCATCGGGATATCATCGCCCGTAATGTCGCAAACACCATAAGTATTTTCTGTAATCTTATCCAAAGCCCGTTCGATTTGACGCAAAACGCCATATTCTCGTGAAGTGACCTCTAGACTGATAGTCCGATCGAAGTCATCTGTACCTTGATCCGCCTGATGCTGCGAATATCCAGTCGCTTCATCCGGTTTTTTTACCTCTGCGGTCGACCCTTTCAGAGACAGAGACAACTGCGCATGCATTTCTTCTAAACGCTTTTTAAACCTTGCAATATCACTTTTCTTGAGCGCCATTTAGTTCCCTCCTATTTTCCATTAATTTATCCATAGAGGCAGTTATACAACTATCTCTATCTTGACCTCTTGCATAATTCAGGTTCTGTAAGAGGTCTAATATCATCCTTTGGCTTGATAGCCTGGATAGCATCCATGAGCTCTTCTACATCCTTAAAGCGACGATAGACACATGCAAACCGTATATAGGCGATTGGGTCTAAAGCTTGCAAGTGTTTCATGACAAGACGCCCTAATTCTGTCGTTGTAATTTCCCTTACTTGTTGCTGCATGATATCGCCGGTGATCTGAGAGGCGATAGCGATAACCTGTTCTCGGCTAACTGTTGTATGGTTACAGGCTGCTTCTATCCCTTTAATCAGCTTTTGTTGAGCAAAATCTTCATATCGCCCGTCTCTTTTTTTTACCTCTACCGTTAATTCGACGGTTTCAAAAGTGGTAAAACGCCTCTGACACTCCAAACACTCCCGCCTTCTACGAATGGCATTCACTTCCGAAGCTTCGCGAGAGTCGGTAACTTTCAGTTCTTCATGATTGCAAAATGGACATTTCATATAAACTCAGCTATAGAAAAGATTCATGCGCGCCCAAAAGATGCACGACTCTATTTTTTTTGCCAATGTTTTTTTTGGAACTTTAAACAGAATTAATAGCATCTATCAGAAGACGAAGTCTTCCAAAGTGATTTTTAGTGTGTTTAAATACAAGACGCGGCAACTCTAGGTGATCGCTTTCATCGGGCAAAGGAGGAGACATTGCCATTTTTCCTTCGGCAACTAAAGATCCAAACTGTTCATTTAGACTATCTACTTGCTGTTCTGTTAGAGGAGAAAGCAAGCGGATCACTAGCAAGTCCATGACATATCTGCTTGAGTGATAACGGGAATAGAATTTTAAAATATGTTTAACAGCGTCTTCCGTCGTAGGAGCCAAATAGTATAGATGGTCATCTTCGGGACTGATCCATCGATTATCTAAGAGATTGTTGTGGATGTAACGACGCCATTCTTCCCAATAGGAGCCCCCTTTTCCCTCAATTAGAACAATAGGAATGATGTTACCCTTGCCCGTTTGTATCAGCGTAAGCATTTCAAAAAGTTCATCTAGTGTGCCATATCCACCAGGAAAAGCGGCCAAAGCGTGAGAATGGCTCATGAACATGAGTTTACGTGTAAAGAAAAAACGAAAGAAAATCAGCTTGGGATCACCCTCAATGACAGTATTGGCCGTCGTTTCAAAAGGAAGACGTATAGATAACCCGAAACTTTGTTCCTTTTGCGATCCATCCAAGCCGGCTTTCATGATTCCATTGGCTCCCCCTGTAATGCACATCCACCCCTGCTTGGCCATTAAGGCGCTGAACTCTTTAGCTGCAATATAATCAGGATGATCCTCAGGCGTACGTGCTGAACCAAAAATACTGATGCACGGCCCATCTTTGTATCGATTAAAGATGTTATAAGCATAACGCATCTCTTTGATGGAGCGACTAATGACCTTAAGCTGCCCCAAATCATGCTTTTCTTTCATCAGTCTTAGAGCCGTTTCAATAATCTGGGCAATCAGCTGTCCTTCGTAACTATCGGGGTCTCCTCCGACGGTTCTTAGGAAAGCAACGACTTCAGGATCCGCTTGTTTTTCTTGTCTTTCTATCTCGCCCATATGAAAATCTCCTGGTTACCGGTATAAAGAAAACAGGACAAAAAATCAATTTTTTGTGTATAATAGTGGTTATGAACATTTACTTTGTTTCAATATTTTTTCTTCTTATTTGTTTATCTGTCGTGACCTTTATTGTCTATTGGTCTTGGCTAAACGGTATTTCCCCAATGCCAACATCCTCGAAGGCCAAGAAGACTTTGTTGAAAGCGCTCCCTCCAGGTGTTCGAGGAAATGTCTACGAACTCGGGTCTGGTTGGGGAACGTTGGTGTTTCCTTTAGCTACCCATTACCCATACAGCCGGATTATTGGGCATGAAACATCGCCTATTCCCTATTTAGTATCAAAAATGTGGCTGGTTATTTCTCGTGCTCCTAATGTGACACTTAAACGGCAAAGCTTTCACTGCGTGAGACTCGATGATGCTAGTTTAATCGTTTGTTATCTTTATCCTAAGGCTATGTCGCAGTTGCGGTTAAAATTCGAGGATGAGCTCAAACCTGGAACATGGATTGTCAGTAATACTTTCGCCATCCCTGGATGGGCACCAGAAACTATCGTTGAAGTCGAAGATCTCTATCGCACAAAAATTTATCTTTACCAAATCAAAGCTGAAACTAAAACAACAAAAACGAATCCAGATAAAACGACATAAAGAAGGTCGCGTTGGCAAGCGAAGAGGATAGCACAAGATAACACCCTGACTATCGGTGTCACTATCATCAATAAGATTCCCAGTTGAATAATCGATCTAGAATAACCATTAAAGGCTCCTAAAATAATTGCAGGGATATGAGTTAGACCTACCGGTTCGCCAATAAAAATCTTGTAATTCACTTGGATCGAACCTTCCTCCCACAAAAGCAATACACCCCCTGTTATCGTTACCAACAAAGCCATCACCAAACCTGTTTGGAGTATTCGACTTAGGATAACCTCTAAGGAAGCGTGTTTTTCTTTATTGGTTTTATCCATATTCTCCTACAATCATTTGAATGGCTGTTGCTAAGATCAATACTATAAAAATACGCCTTAAAACCTTTGTTTGTATGTGAGGAAGGAGGCGTGATCCAATAAGGGAACCAAATGTCACACCAACGACAGTGGGCAAGGTCAAGACGGGGTCGATATACCCCGACCTAAGATAAAGCCCCGCACTAGCCGCTGCTGTCACACCGATCATAAAGTTGCTCGTTGTTGTTGATACTTTGAAAGGCAATCCCATAACACGATCGAGAGCTAACACCTTCAACACCCCTGAACCTATACCTAAAATCCCCGATAGAGCCCCAGCAAAGAACATGAT
>JBAWZJ010000162.1:0-5185 GCA_037143085.1 Parachlamydiaceae bacterium
GATCGTCGAATCCCGGGGCTTTGAAGCAGCTAAAAAGTCCAACTTTCAACTGGAACCAGTATATCTAAAAACGACCATTGAAATGAGTTTCCCATGAAATATCTCTTATTGTCCTTTCTCTCCTTCTGCTGTTTGCTAAATGCTTATCAACACGAACTATCCGTCACCGCAATCTTTCGCGATGAAGCGCCATACCTCCGCGAATGGATCGAATATCACAAACTGTTAGGGGTCGAACACTTCTATCTCTATAACAACCTCAGCCAAGACAAGTGCCATGAGGTTTTAGCCCCTTACGTGAAAAACGGAGAGGTCGATCTCATCGAATGGCCGATGGCCCCCCATAGCTGGAGCGAATGGGACGGGATCCAAATTGCTGCATATAAAGATGCTCTCGAACGAGCAAAAAAAAGAACGGCGTGGCTAGCAATCATCGATATCGATGAATTCCTCGTCCCAATAAAACATAAAAACCTCAAAGACTTCTTATCCGACTATAAAAAACAACAAGATATCGGCGGTGTCTGCCTTGGCTGGGTTTTCTTTGGTACATCAAATGTCGAAAAAATACCGGATGACCGTCTTCTTATTGAGACTTTGGTTCTCAATGGAGGGCCTGCTGCAGGGGGAAATGCATCGGCAATATGGAATCAAGGAGCTTATAAAAGCATCGTTCGTCCTACATGCGTAAGCGGAATTTCAAGCCCTCATTACTGTTCATACAAAACAGGGCGACATCACATTATGGCTGGATTTGAGGTAGGGCAAATTAACCATTATTGGACTCGCGATCTTTATTATCTTGAAAATTATAAAATTCCCAGAAGGGAAGAGTGGGGGCAAAATTCCAGCTCTGTCTTAAGCTGGGCTAGTAATATGAACAAAGAGAATTCCTCAGGCAAAGCAATTCTCAGATTTATACCGGCTCTCAAGAAACAGATGAGGCAATAGGCTAACCTCTGAGCTGCTTCTCAACTTTCCTTTGCTCTTGTCCCAAACGGCCAAGCTCATATCCCCCAAAATCGACAAACTTGAAGAAACGTTCAAAAGCAGGAAATGCTTCGCATGTCTCTTTTGCCATCATCTGAGCAACAAGACGATAGTTCGGATGACCAGCGGGCGATGATCGCAGCTCGCAAAGCCACTGCAACGCACGCAAGTTTAAATGGAAATACCAGCGAATATTGTATGCCATCGGCACCATATACTGAGCCTCCTCAGGAAGTTCTACAGCAATGGCATCATAAACACCCTTAGCTTTTTCCATCGCTGCCACATACTCGTCTTCCATCGTCGTTCCAACAATCTCTGTAGGGATATAAAAGCCATGATCGCAAGAAAGAAGTTGTCTCTCTTGAGTCAACATCCGGTGACGATGAAGGTCGCGGTACACTCCAAAGTCAGCAAGAATCTCAAACGTAAAATTTGCATGTTCCAATGCCCGAGGGGACTTCTGACGTCTATTTTCCCTTGCACCGCATCCAGCATCAAGAATTCGTGCAAGTTCTTCCTCCGGAAGGCGTTTACAATGGCGATAGAGGGCTGATAAGCTATTCTTTCCTTCAGCATATAACAACGCAGCAGCAACTTTATAAACGGCGTCTGGATCCGACCCTACCAACTTTACGCCAGGTCCTTCAGAAAATTCTTCATGAACAATATTTCTTTCAGCTACAGCACTCAATTCGGCCCTCATCGTTTCATCGAAAACAGAAAAAGCCTTATGGGTATAGTGAGAGATGTCCGAACGGCGCACAAACGATGGCATAACTTTCGATATCTCTTCATGCATCCTCTTGCCAACATCTTGCATCTCGACAAGATTGCTCACATGCAACTTATGAATCAACTGTTCGAAAAAGCGGCCATTTCCATAGACTCCCATGTTCGTCAATGTCCCTGCAGGAAGCAGCCCGCGCAGGCAATCAAGGACTTTTGCCCTCAAAGCTGCCGTATAAGCAGCTTTCGATATCGTTGGATCCTTTGGCATCTTTTCATCGATGATCGCTGTCAAGGGAGGAATCAGCTTGCTATACGTATCAAAAAGCATATTGCAGGTATTAACGTAAAGATCGCGATAAGCCGATGTCATGAGAACGGGTTCGCGATAGAAAAGATACTCACCATTAACTTTCTGGTCAAAATAGACGTAACGAGTAGACTTTTCTAGCGGAGATCCACCAATGCGGCTATCTTCAAGAAGCTTTGCTGCAAGCATAGAGACGTTCTCTATTGCAATATGAGTGCCACCAAGTTCTCCAATGGAATCGTCCCCATACCCATCAAGAATGCGGTCATAAAAATTTTGCGCTTTCCTTATTGCCACTGCTTGATCAGGCTGTCCCTGCATACTGGATTCATCTGTATCTTGACCGACAATAGCATTGAACGCTGCTTCTTCTTGATTCGAAATAAACTCTTTAAGCAAAAGAGAGCGAAGTCCAAGGTTTGATCGAGAGTAACGAGAAAAAAGCGCCCCTTTAATAACTTCAGGTAAATTGCGCAAGACGAAGATATGTCCACTAGTATTCGTTACATACTTTTCCAAAACTTTAAGCTGTGCTTCAGAGAACTCTTCATAATTGTCTAATAACATCATCTACCTCATGATTAAGGAACCAACTTGCCATAACTGATTTGTCTTTTCAAGTAAAAAACAAGTTTTGGTCTGAACACTATTTTAGGTTGAAATTTCTTTTGATTCCGAATATCCTCTTCTATATGAACGAAAACACCGAAGAGAAACTTCTCATTCTTAATAAGATAGGTCTTATCCCGGGTCCCGGCGAGTCAAAAGAGGCTTTCCTCGAACGCGCCGAATACTGCCTACACTCAACAAACCACTTACCTGAAGAAATTTCATCCGATATTTCTTCCGACTTTTTCCATCCGGAAGTTCTAGACTCCCCAATCAACGATGTATCGGAATTGTATGACATCGCCCCCGCCTGGATCCCCGTTATCTACAGCAACCACCAATTACCTTTGTGGCACGGAGGGTGTGCCTGGATCTACCAACTAAAAGAGAATGACCCAACAACATCGCTGATCCAGCTGCGCCGCCAATTTAAAGATTCCTCGCGCTACCTTGGCATATATGACAGAAAAGAGCTCTTGGCTCATGAACTGTGCCATGTCGGTCGGATGATGTTCCAAGAACCAAAATTCGAGGAAGTCTTAGCTTATCGGACGTCATCGTTCTCCTTTCGCCGTTTCTTCGGCCCCCTTGTCCAATCATCAGTAGAAAGTCTCATTTTCCTTCTGATGATCTTTATCATTTTAGTCTTCGATATCTTTTTAGTCGCGACAAACCGACCTGAAGCCTACACATTAGCTCTATGGCTTAAGCTTATCCCCGCAGCATTGATTGCAGCTACACTGGTGAGACTGTGGAAACGGCAAAGAACATTCCAAAAATGTGTCGATTGCTTAACTGACGCTGTCGGACAGAAAAATGCTTATCCTGTCGCTTACCGTCTAACTGACGCAGAAATTGACCTCTTCTCAAAGATAACAGTAGAAGAGGTCAAAGAATATGCCACAACATATGCTGTGCAAGAACTGCGATGGAGTGTGATCCAAGAAGCGTATTTTTAAAACTCCTGACATTTAGGAGTCACATCCGGCACACTACAAAACAGTCATAAACTCAAACAAAATAGCCATAAATTAAAAATAAAATTGCATTAATTAAGTAATTAAAGCATACTATGCCGTTAAAACTCACTTTAATAAAAGGATTTCATGGCTTTTTCTATTTCAAAATATTCTCATCCTTCCGCAGCTCCTATGGCAGATACCGATAACTTTAAATCTAAGAAATCTAGACCTAGCTATTTATTCGAAAACATGGCGCAAGCGTCGGGTTGTCTTATAGGAAGAGTGGGAACATTGTTGAATCCAACTCCTCTAAAAGATGATGTTTTAAAAAATCTTTTCACCTTTAATGATGTATTGGATATTTGGCTGGATGATCCAAGAGCTACAGGAAATAAGTTGGAAGCTACCAGTCGAATAAAACACACAGCTGAAACTAGATCAAAATTTCTAGATCTCAGTGACTTGGATTTAAATACATCTCCTCCATTAGGAGCGCTTAAGTCTCATCTAATATCTATCGATTTCAGCAACAATAAACTCACTGAAATACCCGAAAATCTTTTTCCTCTTAAAGAATTAGTTACAATTAATTTTAGAAACAACAAACTCCGTGTCACTCAAGCAGATGTCCGTGACTTGATCGGTGGTCTGGAAAAATTAAAGAGCCTTATTTTATCTAATAATACACACGTAGAAAAATTACCCCCACTTGAAGATCGAGTGTCGGTGATAACATCAGATCAACAAGGTAGTGATATTTCAGGTCTGCCTAACTCCAGTTTTCAGAAAACATTGGCGGTTCTTACGACGGATGTAAATCAACCCGACTTCCCATCTCAGCTACTTGAATCATTACAGGAAGATGAAAATTTAAGATCGTTATATGCAAAATCGGCGGGAGTTGGAGAAGGTTATACAGTCCTAGAGCATACCAAATTAGTCCTTGAAGGGGCTGCTAAATGGCGCAGCTCTGTTGAATCAGATGTCGTTTCTGTAGTTAACTGGAAAGAGTGGTTAGTTTTCCTAGCTCTTCACGATATAGGTAAAGGGTTGGCTAAGGAAATGAAATATCCGCAACCTGTAACATCGATAAAAACAAAAGAAGACGAACTAACAAAAACAAAAGAGATTATTTGCGATGTCATGAAATGTCTTGGCACCGATAAAAAAACAATTGATATTTTTTCTGCTCTCTTGGCTTTTGATACTCAAGGGCTCTATCTTCGCGAAGAGATCGGTATAGAGGAAGCTTTCGACAACATCATTGAAATGGCATCCACTGCTCAAGTAAGTTTAAAGCAAATGTATGGCCTACTTGAATCATTTCACAAAATTGATGCCGCATCATACCCCTTTCTCTTAGATAGGATTTTCAAAGAAGGCGCCTCAAATTTAATGCACTCAGAAAAAAATCAGCAACTCGTGGACAACTTAAGAGGTTATATAACAAAGGCTGAAGAGGGTGAAGATATTTTTAAAATGCTCACTGAACAAGCGAGAAAAACTGTACCAAGCGAGGAGAGAATTGCAGCTTTGATTCAGGAGAATAGCGAAAAATTGCCTGCGTATCCGGTTGTCACATAAT
>JBAWZJ010000163.1:0-5149 GCA_037143085.1 Parachlamydiaceae bacterium
TTACGAAATCAAAATTTAATCTGCTCGAGAAAAATGATCAGCGGGAACCGCTGTACATTTCCTGATTATGTAAGAGAAAATTACTCAGAATTTGTTGATAAAGGTTATTTTTTACTCGATTAAGTTGGGCTATACTGGTTCCAGTTGAAAGCTAGCCAAAAAGTCCAACTTTCAGTTGGAAGGACTATATACCAATAAGGCTGGAAAAAAAAGTTTGCTCTTGACTTTTCTCAAATAAAATTTATTCTGGTCTTTTTGAAAGGGTAACATAATGAGTAAGTCAAAAAAATCTTTGTGGTTCATGTTGGTCTTCACAGGCATTATCATGTTCCTTTTTCTGGTAATGCAGCCATTGGAGGTTCTTCACTTCCATAGCGACATTGCCATCCTTTTTCCCAAAGGCAGGATAGCTCTTGAACAACGCAATCTACTATTTATCATTCAAGCTTTAATGCTGATCATTATCATTCCTGTATATATCCTCACGTTTATTTTTTCGTGGCGATACAGGGCTGATAACAAGAAGGCGACATATGATCCTGATCTGGTAGACCACCGTGTTGCTGAATATATTTGGTGGGGGCTTCCTCTTGTTTTAACTTTGATCATTGGGGGAATCACATGGGTTAAAACCTATGAGCTGGATCCTTTTAGACGGATCGTATCGAATAAAAAGGAAATTACAATACAGGTGGTTGCCTTGGATTGGAAGTGGCTATTTATTTACCCAGAAGAAAAGATTGCTACAGTGAATTATTTGCAAATTCCTCAAGGTACGCCAATTCATTTTGAAATCACTGCCGACGCTCCCATGAATTCTTTCTGGATCCCTCAGCTTGGCGGACAGATTTATGCAATGCCAAATATGAAGACAGAGTTAAATCTGATCGCAGATGAGGTCGGGGTCTTTAGGGGGTCTTCGGCAAACATCAGCGGAGAGGGGTTTGCAGGGATGCACTTTATTACAAGAGCTTCCTCAGAGGAGGATTATAGCCACTGGATAAATTCCGCAAAAGCTTCAGCTAAAGCCCTCGATTTCAAAGAATACGAGAAATTGGCTGCTCCAAGCCAAAATAATCCTGTAGAGGTCTACCGGCTAACCGATGATAAGTTGTTTATGGCGATCCTCATGCAATATATGCACCCAAAAGAGTAATTATGTTTGGAAAATTGACTTTAGATGCTTTTAATCACGATCACTTTCAAAATTTAGCTGTCATTGGCATGGCCGTTGGCGGCATTGGAATGATAGCGTTGATCACATATCTTCAACGATGGAAGTGGTTGTGGAAAGAGTGGATCACGACGGTTGATCCTAAAAGAATTGGCGTGATGTACATCGGTGTTGTTCTGATCATGTTTCTTAAAGGTGTTGCCGATGCATTGATGATGAGAATTCAACAAGCTCTTTCAGTGGGGGAGGCTCATGGTTTCATCTCTTCTAGTCACTTCCAAGAGGTTTTTTCGGCGCACGGCACTACAATGATTTTTTTCGTTGCTATGGGATTCATGTTTGGTATCATGAACTTGATCATTCCATTGCAAATTGGCGCGAGGGATGTTGCATTTCCTTTCCTCAATGCTCTGGGGTTTTGGTTGTTTGCCTCAGGGGCGATATTGACGCTTCTCTCATTAGCTATTGGACATTTTTCTGTCGCAGGATGGCTGGCTTATCCGCCCCTTTCCGGTATTGAATATAGCCCCAATGAAGGGGTTGATTACTGGATCTGGATGGTTCAGATTTCGGGTATTGGCAGTACGATGTCGGGGATCAATTTTTTAGTGACGATCCTCAAGATGCGCTGTCCAGGAATGTCTTTTATGAAAATGCCCATATTTGTGTGGAGCGCCTTATGTTCGATGGTATTAGTCATTTTTGCTTTTCCCATATTGACAGCTACTCTCGTTTTGCTCTCGCTAGATCGTTATCTCGACATGCATTTTTTCACTCCTGGGGGTGGTGGCAATCCTATGATGTACGTCAACCTGATCTGGGCTTGGGGTCACCCTGAAGTGTATATTTTGATTTTGCCTGCCTTTGGTATTTTTTCCGAAGTTGTCCCGACTTTTTCAGAGAAACGTTTGTTTGGTTATGTTTCAATGGTTTGGGCTCTTGTCATGATCTCGGTTCTTTCGTTCATCGTCTGGCTCCACCACTTTTTTACTATGGGGGCCAGCCCAAATGTAAATGCGTTTTTCGGATTTATGACGATGCTTGTGGCTATTCCTACAGGTGTGAAAATATTTAATTGGCTCTTTACTAAATTTCGGGGTCGTGTCCATTTTACCTCTCCAATGTTGTGGTTTTTTGCTTTTGTCCTTAACTTTAGTATCGGGGGAATGACAGGGGTTCTTCTGTCTTCACCGCCTGTTGATTATCAGGTGCACAACAGTTTGTTTTTAGTGGCTCACTTTCACGGTATGGTTATTGGTGGTGTTCTTTTTGGTTTTTTTGCGGGCTTCACTTACTGGTTTCCTAAGTTCACAGGCTTCTTTCTCGATGAAAAATTAAACAGATATGCTTTTTGGTGTTGGCTCGGGGGATTTCTTCTCGCTTTCATGCCTCTCTATATGCTCGGATTCATGGGAGCGACAAGGCGTCTAGATCACTACGAAGCGTCGACAGGGTGGCACCCTCTATTTATTGTTGTTGCAATTGGGGCATTCATTATTTTGTGCGGGGCGACAATCCAGTTCCTAGGATTGTTTTGGAGTATCTGGAATCGAGAAAAAAATAGGGACCTCACAGGAGGGGATCCGTGGAATGGCCGTACATTAGAGTGGTCTATCCCTTCACCACCTCCGATTTACAACTTTGCCGTCATTCCAACCGTTGACCAGATTGATCCATTATGGGCAGTGAAGAGGGGAGAGGCGCCTCCATTTAACAAAGAGTATGAGGATATCTACCTACCTGTTAACACCCCAATGGGGATGTATATAGGAATGTTGAGTCTTGTTTTCGGGTTCTGTATGGTCTGGCATATTTTTTGGCTCGCCCTCATCAGTTTTATAGCTATCATAGCTTGTGTGATCATTCGTCTGTCCGGCAATGACCCGCATGAGGTTATTACAGCAGCTGAAGTAAAAAGGATCGAAGATGATTACAGGAGACATAAAACAGCATGACAATACACCATACTGCAGACATTCATCCTGATATTCGCGTTCCTGATCCGCATCAAGATACCTTTTCAAAAACAGTTCTGGGTTTTTGGATCTACTTAATGACAGACTGTTTGGTTTTTGCCACACTTTTTGCTACCTATGCAGTTCTTCATAACAATACGTTTGGAGGACCGTCCTCGCGAGAACTATTCAGTCTTTCGACATCATTCATAGAAACGATGATATTGCTATTCAGCAGCGTGACTTGTGGATTTGGTATGCTTTCCGCTGTACAAAGTAAAAAGAATCATGTCATCGCATGGTTCGCTGTTACATTTTTGTTGGGAGCTTCTTTTATAGGAATGGAACTGAGTGAGTTTTCTCATTTGGTCCATGAAGGGAATAGTTGGAAGCGAAGTGCTTTTTTATCTTCTTTTTTCACCTTAGTAGGAACTCACGGTTTGCACGTTTCTTTTGGGCTCTTGTGGATGGCTGTTATGATGTTACAACTATTTTGGCAGGGAATAACGGTGAACACCTTTAGACGGCTTGTTGTCTTTAGCCTCTTTTGGCACTTCCTTGATTTGATTTGGATTTTTATTTTTACGTTTGTTTATCTTATGGGGGTGATTTAATATGCACACAGACCTCAGCTTAAAAGAAATGCAGAAGGAGTGGCATGGGACGTTGAGGTCCTATATCATCGGTTTTGTCGCTTCCATTGTATTGACGTCGACTTCATTTTTTTTGGTAATTGCAAAAAATATTCCGGAATTTCTTCTGGTTTATGTCATTGTAGGTCTGGCTCTTACTCAAGCCATTTTCCAGTTATTGTTTTTTTTACATGTTGGACAAGAAGCTAAACCCCGATGGGAAACGATCGTTTTTTGTTTTATGCTTTTAATTCTGTTTATCATCGTTATTGGATCGTTGTGGATCATGTACGACCTAGATAATCGCGTGATGTCGAATATGTCGAATATGATGGGAGCGATATTTCATGATTAATTATTATTTGTTGACAAAACCGGGGATTGTTCTAGGTAATCTGGTGACCGTTGCAGCAGGGTTCCTCCTAGCGTCAAAAGGGCGTATCGATCTCTTATTATTTTTCGAAACGCTTTTGGGTATCACTTTTATCATGGCTTCAGCATGTGTTTTCAACAATTACATCGATCGTAATATTGATAAAAAAATGGAGCGGACGAAAAAACGAGCTCTTGTTGAAGGTTTGATTTCAGGATCAAATGCCCTTCTTTTTGGAACTATTCTTGGCATTTTTGGTTGTATGACATTATTTTTTTTCACAAATCCTTTGACCGTTCTCATTGCTGTGATCGGTTTTTTTGTTTATGTAGTGTTGTATAGCTTCTGGAAATGTCATACTGTTTACGGCACAGCCATAGGAAGTATTGCAGGAGCTGTTCCTCCTGTTATAGGATACTGTGCGGTGAGTAATCAATTTGACGCAGCAGCATGTATCTTATTTATGATTATGGTTCTATGGCAAATGCCTCATTTCTTTTCCATTGCGATGTTTCATTTGGATGACTATACAAAGGCGGGAATTCCTGTATTACCTATTTGTAAAGGGGTAAGGAGAACAAAAATCCATATGTCCTTATATATTTTGGCCTTCATTCCCGTAGCCTTGATGCTGACATTGTTTGGTTATACTGGATATGTCTATCTGGGGGTTATCTCAGCTATAAGCTTCGCTTGGTTAATGTTGTGCTTGGTAGGATTCAACTGTACCGATGATAAATGGTGGGGACAACAGATGTTTCGTCTTTCGCTTGTTCTCATCGGTGCTATGAGTCTCGCCATTCCTTTAGATCTTCGTTATTAGTAGATTTCTGGCATAACTTTAGTGTCTATTCCAATAAATGAGGATAATAGAGCTGCTTCAATGTCCTGGGGCTTTGAAGCAGCTAAAATCCTCATTTTGAGTTATGAGCAGTATATCGTGCTTGGTAAAACATAATCCTTTAATCGAATACCTTTCCCTATCTTGTTATCTTTGTTGTTTGACCGAAAAGGT